>DATFUQ010000294.1:0-10886 GCA_035260745.1 Lacunisphaera sp.
CTCGGGACGCGCGGATTTGGGGTCATCGGGTCGGGCAAGTTGTCGTTCAGGAAAGGGTAGCGGATTCAGATATTGGGACATTATTGAACGCCGCCCCTGCCCGGGCGGCGTCCCACTCTCATTGAATTCACGGCAAGTCGGGGAAAATTTGGCAGAAATTCCTCCCGCCGTTCGTTTGACTTATCCGGGGGAACCTTCACCTTCCCCGGCTACTCTAACCACCCATGTCCGACTCCAACGACAACAACAAGCGCCGGCCGCTGAAGAACATACCCCCTGATGGATTTCCCGTTAAGACCGGCCTGGTCTGGGTCGTCATCATCGGCGCCATCGTGGCGTTGTTTCTGCTCAGCCCCACCCGGGCCCCGCAGCCCGCCACGCTCAAGATCCAGCAGGTGGTCGAGATGGCCGAGCAGGGGCAGATTGCCAGTGGCACGATCCGCCGTGATGCGACGGGCGGCAAGGACTGGTCCGAATTGACGGGCGAAATCAAAGGTGAGCCGGCCCTTAAGAACGAGGCCGGCCTGACCACCAAGTTATTTGTCGCCACCGGCTTTTTGACCGACTCAATGCTGGAGCGCCTGGTAAAAACCCAGGCCTTTGTGGACCGGCCCGCGACGACAGTGATGACGCAGCTGCTGCTGCAGATCCTGCCCTTCGTGTTTGTCATCGGCCTGCTTTATTTCCTTTTCGTCCGCCAGCTCCGCCAGGCCGGCAAGGGTGCGCTGAGCTTCGGCAAGAGCCGCGCCAAGCTGCTCACCCGCGACAAGGACCGCGCGACCTTTGCCGACGTCGCCGGCTGCGACGAGGCCAAGGAGGAGGTCAGCGAGGTGGTCGAATTCCTGAAGGACCCGAAGAAATTCCAGAAGATCGGCGGCCGCATCCCGAAGGGCATCCTGATGGTCGGCCCCCCGGGCACGGGCAAGACCCTCCTCGCGAAGGCCATCGCCGGCGAGGCCGACGTGCCGTTCTTCTCCATCAGCGGCTCGGACTTCGTCGAGATGTTTGTCGGCGTCGGCGCCAGCCGCGTGCGCGACATGTTCGAACAGGGCCGCAAGAACGCGCCCTGCCTGATCTTCATCGACGAAATCGACGCGGTCGGCCGCCAGCGCGGCGCCGGCCTCGGCGGCGGCAACGACGAGCGCGAGCAGACCCTCAATTCGCTGCTGGTCGAGATGGACGGCTTCGACACGCAGGAGGGCGTCATCATCATCGCCGCGACCAACCGGCCGGACGTGCTCGACAGCGCGTTGCTGCGCCCCGGCCGCTTCGACCGCCAGGTTTACATCGACCTGCCCGACATCATCGGCCGCGAGCAGATTCTCCGCGTCCACGCCCGCAAGATCACCCTCTCCGACGACGTGAACCTCGCCATCATCGCCCGCGGCACGCCCGGCCTGTCCGGCGCCGAGCTGGCCAACCTGCTGAACGAGTCCGCCCTGCTGGCGGCCCGCCGGAACAAGAAGAAGGTGGAGATGACCGACATCGACGAGGCGCGCGACAAGGTGCTGTGGGGCCGCGAGCGCCGCCGCGTGATGGACGATGCCGAGAAGCGGCTCGTCGCCTGGCACGAGGCCGGCCACGCGATCGTGCAGGCCGTGCTCGATGACGGCACCATGCCGGTGCACAAGGTCACCATCATCCCCCGCGGCCAGAGTCTCGGCAGCACGACCTACCTGCCCACCAAAGATATCCTGACCCAGCCGCGCAAGAAGCTGCTCAACCAGATTGCGATGGCGATGGGCGGGCGCATCGCCGAGGAAACGGTCACGGGCGACTTCAGCAACGGCGTCTACGGCGACCTCAAGCAGGCCACGCGCATTGCCCGGGCCATGGTTTGCGATTACGGCATGAGCGAACTCGGCCCCGTGGCCATGGGCGAGAACCAGGACACGGTGTTCCTTGGCCGCGACATCACGCGCTCGCAGCACGTGAGCGAGGACACGGCCCGCAAGATCGACATCGCGATTTCCGACATCCTGCACACCCAGTATAAGCGGGCGGCGCAGATCATCGCGGAGCATCGCCCGGCCCTGGACAAGATCGGCGACGCGCTGATCGAGCACGAGACCATCGAGGGCAAGCATGTGCTGGAGATCCTGCAGCACGGCGAAATCCGCACCCCCATTCTGCACATCACCCCACCCAAGCTGGCGGGCGACACCGTCAAGCCGGCCGACAAGGCCGCGACGAAGGAGTCGCCGGGCGCCACGGGCACACCCGCGCCGAGCCCGGCCTGAGCGTAAAAATCGTCCTTGGTTTTCTCTCCTGAGGCCGGCAGTCTGCCGGCCTCTTTTATTATGAACATCTGCTGCATTGGCGCCGGTTATGTGGGCGGGCCGACCATGGCCATGATCGCCCTGAAATGCCCCGATATCACCGTGACGGTAGTGGATATGAATGCCGCGCGCATCGCCGCCTGGAACAGCGGCACGCTGCCCATCTACGAGCCCGGGCTGGATGACGTGGTCAAGAAGGCGCGCGGCCGCAACCTGTCCTTCTCCACCGACGTCGCCGGCGAGATCAAGAAGGCCGACATCATCTTCGTGGCGGTCAACACCCCCACCAAGACCTATGGGGTGGGCAAGGGCCGGGCGGCCGACCTGACCTTCATCGAATCCGTCGCCCGCACCATCGCCGAGCACGCCGGCCGCGGGAAGATCATCGTGGAGAAGTCGACGATCCCGGTGAAGACCGCCGACACCATCAAGACGATCCTCGCCTCCAATACGCGCGGGCTGAAGTTCTCGGTGCTGTCCAACCCCGAGTTCCTCGCCGAGGGTACGGCGGTCAGCGACCTCCAAAACCCTGACCGGGTGCTCATCGGCGGCGAGCGCACGCCGGAAGGTGACAAGGCGGTCGAAACCTTGGTGAATGTCTACGCCCGCTGGGTGCCGCGCGCGAACATCATCACCACGAACCTGTGGTCGTCCGAGCTTTCCAAGCTCGTCGCCAACGCCTTCCTCGCGCAGCGCATCTCGTCCATCAACTCCATCTCCGCCCTCTGCGAGGCGACGGGCGCCGACATCGACGAGGTGGCCAACGCCATCGGCAAGGACAGCCGCATCGGTCCGAAATTCCTCAAGGCCTCGGTCGGCTTCGGCGGTTCTTGCTTCCAAAAGGACATCCTGAACCTCACCTACCTGTGCGAGAGCTTCGGCCTGCCCGAGGTGGCCACCTACTGGGCCAGCGTCGTGAGCATCAACGACTGGCAGAAGCACCGCTTCGTCGCGCACATCGGGCGCGAGTTGTTCAACACCGTCGCCGACAAGAAAATCGCCGTCCTCGGCTTTGCTTTCAAGAAGGACACCAACGACACACGAGAGTCGGCCGCCATCAACGTCTGCCGTGACCTGCTCGCCGAGCGAGCCCTGGTGAGCGTCTACGACCCGAAGGTGCCGGCGGACGAGATCCGGCGCGACATTTTCCACGAAAGCCCCGCCATGGCCGGCGGCGCCAGCGTGGCCAACCCGCGCCTGACGGTGGCGAAGGACGCCTACGAGGCCTGCGCCGGGGCGCACGCCATCGCCATCGTGACCGAGTGGGACGAGTTCAAAACGCTCGATTACGCGAGGATTTTTGCGGGCATGCCCAAGCCGGCCTGTCTGTTTGACGGCCGCAACATCGTCGACCTGACCGCGCTGCGAAAGATCGGCTTTCGCGCCTTCGGCATCGGCAAGTCGGAATAGCGGCCCGCGCTAGATGAAACCCAGCGGCTGGTAGTTCTTGCCGAGGATGGCGGTGGATTTGCAGCCGAGCCATTTGTCCAGCAGCGTGGAATAAACCTGCCGGAAATCCGTGCTGTGCGCCATGTCTTGGTTGCGCTCCAGCTGCAGGCTGGGCGCCGAGCCGTGCAGGCCGGGCTTGAGGTGCGAGCCGAGCACGAAGAGCGGCGCGGCGGTGCCGTGGTCGGTCCCGCGGCTTTCGTTCTCGCTCGGCCGGCGGCCGAACTCCGAGAAGGTCATGGTGAGCACCTGGCCGTCGAGCCGCTTGGCCTCGAGGTCCTTTTGAAACGCGGCGAGGCCCTCGGCCAGGGTCTTCAGCAGGTTGGTGTGCGTGCCCGCCTGGTTGTTGTGCGTGTCGAAGCCGGTGAGGGAGACGTAATAAACACGCGTCGCGGTGCCCCCGGCGATCAGCGCGGCGACGTTGCGCAGGGAATTGGCAAAGGGCGTGCCCGGGTAGGCGATGCCCGTCTGGTAGTCGCCGAGCACCTGCTGGAATTTCTTCTCGGTGACGAGCGCGTCCATCATGGTGTGTCGCAGGTAGCCGGCGTTGTCCTGGTCGTCGTGACCCGCGGGCGCCTGCACCAGTTGCTCGAGCAGGGCGAGGTTCTCGGATTGCTGGCGGCGGTTGTAGCGGGCGTTGACGGCGATGCTGAAGGTCGGGTGCTGGTGCTCGCTCTGGAACGACTGCGGCACCTCGTTGCTGATATTGACGCCGCAGGGATCGCCGCCGGTGGGCGCGCCGGCGCAGGCGTTGTCGAAGAAGCGCCCGAGCCAGCCCGTCGGCAGGAACTGGTTGCTCTCACTGGCCGTCTCCCAGATTTCGGTCGAGCGGAAGTGGCTGCGGTTGGGGTTCGGGTAGCCGACGTTCTGCACGATGCCCAGCTTGCCGTCCTTCAGCAGCTCATGCATCGCCGCGCAGCCGCTGTTGAACGCCAGCGTGTCATTGATTTTCAACAACTGCCCCTCGGGCAGGCCCAGGGTCGGGCGCAGCCGGCGGTAATTCGGGTCGGCAAACGGCACCACGGTGTTGAGGCCGTCGTTGCCTCCGGCCAGCTGCACGAGCACGAGGATGGTGCGGTCTTTCTCGGGAGCGGGCGCCTGGGCGTGGGCGGACTCGACCAGGAAGGCCGGGGCGAAGCGGCTGAAGGCCAGCAGGCCCGCGCCCTTGGCGCCGTATTTGAGGAATTCGCGGCGGGTGGCGGGGAAACCATGGGCGGGATTTTTCATGGCCTAGCAGAGCTGGTAGTTGGGTGATTCGAGCAGGGTGGCCAGGGCGGCGCGGGTGGCGGCGTCGCTGCGGATGCGCTGGGCGCTGCGCTCGAGGAAGGTGGCGAGCTCGCGTTCCAGGTCCGTGCCCGCGATTTTCGGCACGTAGCGTTGCACCAGTTTTTTGGCGCGCTCCGGGGCGGGCAGGGCCGCCCAGCCGGCCACCTTGGCGGCATCGAGGGTGAAGTTGCTGACGCCGTCGGCGTAGGCCGCGGCGAGTTCCAGCTGTTCATCGCCGTTGAGCGCGTCCTCGTTGATCGGCTGCATCAGGGCCGCGATGACCTGCCGCCGGGCGGCGAGCGTGGCGGAGTTGATCCAGGCGCGGCCGCCGACCCAGCCGCGCACATTCGGCGGGTCAAACGGCATCTGCCCCATCGCGCGCAGGGCGCCGAACAACTGGCGCGGCAGGGGCACGACGCTCAGGTCGAGGTCCTGCACCAGGCCGAGATAAAACTGGATGGGGCTCTTGATGTAGTTGTCGCGATGGGCCGGGGCAAAGAAGGCGCGGCTGCTGAAAAATTTCAACGCCAGCGCCCGCAGGTCATGGCCTGTGCCGGCCCACCAGGCGCCGAGGGCGTCGGTGCAGTCTACCGGCAGCGGCGTGTCGCTGAGGTAAAAGCGCACCATCTCCTTCGGCAAAAACGTGCCCGCGGCCTTTTGCTGGAAAACAAGGCCGATGACGTCGTCGCCGGTGAAGCGGCCGCTCTGGCCGAAAACCGTCTTCACGCCATTGTCATGCTGGCGCGGGGCCATGAGAAACTCCCCCGCGCGCTGCCGGTAACCGGTGAAGGCGCGCGCGGCCTGCTTGATGTCGTCCTCCGTGTAGTTGCCCTCGCCGAGCGTGAAGAGTTCGAAGAGTTCCCGCGCAAAATTTTCATTGGGCGCCGCCGGCTGGCTCTGCTGCAGGTCGAGATAGATCACCATGGCCGGGGAGCGCGACATGCCCCGGGCGAGTTGCACGGCGCTGCCGAGGGCTAGGTCGCGAAGCGTGTCCTGATGCTGGTAGATCAACGCGGCGTTCTTGACCTTTTCGACACTGATGACCCAGACGTCGGAGAGAAACAGCAGCCATTTCTCCGCGGGCGAGTTCTCGGGCCGGCTCGCGAGTTGCAGCCACTTGATGCTCATGTCGAACAGGGCCTCGCGGGAGCGTTCCTGTGCCTCGCGTTGGGCCATGATGCGCTCCTCCACCGGCAGGGTCTGCAGCCGGCGGTAAATCTCCGGCCCGTCGGCCTGCAGGTCCGCCATCTGTCGCGGCTTGGTGAACGCGGGCATTCTCGCGAAGTACCGCTCCAAGGTGGCGGTGGGGCCGTCCTGCAAAGCGCGCGCCAGTTCGGCCGGCGTGGCGCTGAAACCGACGCGCTGCAGCAGATGCCGCGCGGCGGCTTCGTTCCAGTCGGCGGCGGGCAGCGGCTGCCACGCCTCGGCGGGAGACAAGCCCGGTTGGTTTTGGCCCATGGTAAGTTAAGTGACGAGCGGGACCAGCCGTGGTTTCAGGGGTGGACCTATATTCCCAGCGAAGTGCGATAAAGCCGGGGCACCCGCTTGGTCACCGAGCACAGGGTTTCCCAGGGAATCGAGTCGGACCAGTCGCTGAATTGCGGGAGGGTGATCTCGCCCCCGGCCTGCCGGCCCACCAGCACGACCGGGTCGCCGGCGTGCACCTTCGTCGCCACGTCGGTGAGGTCGACGATGGTCTGGTCCATCGTGACGCGGCCCAACACCGGGCAGCGCCGGCCGTGGATGAGCACCTCGGCGCGGTTGCTGCAGGCGCGCGCGATGCCGTCGCCATAACCGGCGGTGAGAATCGCCACGGTGGAATCCCGCTTCAGGATATGGGTCCGGCCATAGCTGATGCCGGTGCCCGCGGGCAGTTGCTTCACCAGGCCGACGCGCGTGTGGAAACTGAACACCGGCTCCGTCTTGACCCGGGCGAGCATCGAGTGCGGGTGGGGGAGAATGCCGAATTGCAGCAGGCCCACGCGCACGGCGTTGAACACGCTGCGGCCCGGCGTCGTCTCCAGCCCGGCGCTGTTGTCGGCGTGAATGAACAGGCCGGCCGGGTCGAAACCCGGAAAACCATTCAGTGCCTCAAGAAACAGGCGCCGTTGCTCCCCGGTGTATTCCGGATCCTCGTCGGCACTGGAGAAATGCGTGAAGACCCCCGCGAGCCGCACGCCCTTCGCCGCGCGGATCCGCGCATACAGCGCGCCCGCCCCCGGGTGCCACACGCCCAGCCGGCCCATGCCGGTGTCGATTTTCAGGTGCACCGCGACGGGCTTGCCGGCGGCGCGGCCTACAGCGTCGAAGCGTTCCACTTCCTCGGCCGACGAGACCGTCGCCGCGAGATCGTATTCGGCCAGATAACGGTCCTCCTCCGGCAGCACCGGGCTCAGCAGCAGCACCGGCCAGTCGCTGCTCAGTTCGCGCAGCGCCGTCGCCTCTGCGAGATTGGCGACGGCAAACAGATCCGCCCCGGCGTGCATCAGCCGCGCGGCGACATGCGGCAGGCCGTGCCCGTAGGCGTCGGCCTTCACCACCGCGACAAACTTGATGTGCGACGGCAGGGTGACGCGGATGAGCTTCAGGTTGCGCTCCAGGGCGGCGAGGTCGATCTCCACCCAGCAGCGGTGCGGCAGTGGTGCGGCGGTGCTCATGCGAATCTTAAATCGTGGCGAATAATAAATAGATTCCCCGTGCCTGTCATTCTGAGCGCAGCGAAGAATCCACATGTGGCCGGCCGGCGAAAACATGGATTCTTCGCTTCGCTCAGAATGACAGCTATCATGGATGGATTGGAAGGTCCGGCGGTGCTCATTTCACGGCGGCGGTCGGGGCGCGATGGATTTGCGCCGACCATTTCTTGTATTCAGGCGCCCCGTGCTGGAAAGCGTCGGGCGCCGCCGCCGCGTGGAAGAATTCTCCGTCCGCAATGGCCGGGAAAATCTTCGCCAGGTCGTAGCCGCCGGCGGCGGCCGGGCGGGGTGGTTGCACCCAGGCGCGGAAATTTTCCGGCGTGAGCAATTCCCCGGCGGGCAAGCCGGCGGCGGGCAGGCGTTGCAGCGGCGGCATCCGGCCGTCGGCACCGACGGACTGGACATGCCAGGTGTCGCGCCGTGCGTCGGCGATGACGGCGAAGCCACGGGCCTGCTGCGTCCACGCAAATTGCCCGGCGATGGCGAGGCTTTGGTAGGCGTAGACCGGACGGGGTTTCAACACCTGCCAGGTGCGCAGCGCCATCGCGACGGTCCGGATGCCGAGCATCGAGCCCGGGCCCTCGCAGAAAACAAATGCGCCGACGTCGGGCAGACCGAAGCCGGCGGATTTCAGGACAGATTCCGCGCCGGAAAAGAGCCCGATGCCGGCTTCCTGCATGGTGGCGTGCCAGACGGCGGGCGCGTCCGGCTGCAACAGTCCGACCTGCACGCGCTGCGAAGCGGCATCGAGGAGAAGCAGGCGGCCATGGCTGGTCAAAAGCTGTGTGAGCGAAGGCATTACGCGAAGGGCAGCTTGGGCTGGTGCGGGTAAAAGTCCACGTTGCTTTCAGACCCGCCCCGCATCCAGTCTGTCATTGACCGCGCCCGGTCGCGACCTACCTTGGCCGGTTCAACGACTGAAACCCGCCCACTTTCTTACCGTGAACGTTCAAATCACCGACATCAACGAGACCCGCAAAACGCTGACCGTCACCCTCGACAAGGGTGAGGTGGACGGCGAATACAACGCCATCCTCGGCGAGTTCACCAAGCAGGTCAGCCTGCCCGGGTTCCGGCCCGGCAAGGCGCCGGCCGCCATGGTGGCCAAGCGTTTCGGCAGGGAGTTGAAGGACGAATTCAAGAACAAGGTCATCGGCAAGGCCTACCGCGATGGCCTGGACCAGTCGAAGCTCGAGGTGCTTTCGCTGGTCGAAGTGGAGGAAGGCGCCATCGAGCCCGGCCTGTCCGCCGCGATCAAGCTCACCGTGGATGTGCGGCCCGAGTTCCAATTGCCGGATTACCACGGCCTCGTGACCGAGACGCAGCCCACCGAGCCGACGGACGCCGAGGTGGACACGGTCATCGAGGGGCTGCGGGCCGAACGCGCTGATTTCAAGATGGCGGACCGCGCCGCCGCCAAGGGCGACTATGTGCGCTTCGGCTACGAGGGCACGCTCGACGGCCAGCCGTTGAAGGATGTCGTCGGAGACAAGGCCCTTTATGCCGGTGCCCCGCAGACTTGGGAGGAGGTCGAGGGCGCCAACGAAGGCCTGCTCCCCGGCATGTCCAAGCACATCGCCGGCCTGAAGGCGGGCGACAAAAAGAGCGTGACTTTGACTTTCCCGGCGGACTTCGCGGCCGTGCCGGCGCTGGCCGGAAAATCCGTGACCTACGCCATCGAGGTGCAGGAGGTCCGCGAGCGCGTGCTGCCGGCGTTGGACGAGGCCTTCTTCAAGGCCAACCAGGCCGATGATCTCGCCGGCCTAAAGGCGCAGGTCGGCGCCAGCCTGAAAATGCGCAAGGAACACGAAAACCGCGCCGCGCAGCGCCGCCAGGTAACCGACGCGCTCCTGGCCAAGGCGAATTTTCCGGTGCCGGACAGCCTCATCGCCTCCGAGCGCGACGGGGTGCTGCGGCAGTTCATCGAGGAGAACATGCGCCGCGGCGTGCCGCCGGAGCAGTTTGAGTCGAACAAAAAGGAACTGCACGACAGCGCCACCAAGGCCGCCGTGACCCGTGTGAAGGTGCAGCTGATGCTCGCCCGGATCGCCACGGCCGAGAAAATCCAGGTCGACGAGAAGGATTTCAACAACTGGATCATGCGCGAGGCCATGCGCAGCGGCGCCCGCCCCGAGAAGCTGGCGAAGGACCTCGGCAAGGACCGCGACCAGCTCCGCGCCATCCAGCAGCAGCTCCTGTTCGACAAGGCCCTTGATTTTCTCGTCTCCCGGGCTACCGTTAAGACGGCAACAGCCAAAGCATGAGCTATTACGTTCCCATTGTCCTCGAAAACACCGGCCGCGGCGAGCGGTCGATGGATATCTACAGCCGCCTCCTCAAGGATCGCATCATCTTCATCGGCACGCCGATCGACGACATGGTGGCGAACCTCGTCATCGCCCAGATGCTGTTCCTGCAGATGGAGGACCCGAAGAAGGACATCCATGTCTACATCAACTCCCCCGGCGGCGTCGTGACGGGCGGCATGGCCATCTATGACACGATGAATTTCCTGCAGTGTGACATCGTCACCTATTGCATTGGCATGGCCGCCAGCATGAGCACCGTCCTCCTCGCCGCCGGCACCAAGGGCAAGCGTTTTGCCCTGCCCAACAGCCGCGTGATGATCCACCAACCCTCGGGCGGTGCCGGCGGGCAGGCGTCCGACATCGCCATCCAGGCCCGGGAAATCATCCGCTGGCGCAAGACCCTCAACGAGACCATCGCCAAGCACACGGGCAAGACCGCGCTGCAGGTCGAGACGGACTCCGACCGCGACTACTACATGAGCGCGGAGGAGGCCAAGACCTACGGGATTGTCGACCATGTCGTCGCCTCCACCCGCGACGCCCAGAAGATCGCGCAGAGCGCCGCCTGAGCTTTGTTACAAGCCGGCTTAGGACGGGAAAAGCCCTCGACTAAAGCCCGGCGCCGAACGATTACTTTCCCATGGCCAAATCCTCGCGCATGACGCTCTGCTCCTTCTGCGGGAAATCGCAGGCGGAGGTCCGCAAGATCATTGCGGGCCCGGGCGTCTACATCTGCGACTCCTGCGTCAACGTCTGCAAGACGATCATCGACCGCGAGGTGAAGGCTCCGACCGCCGAGGGCGCCAAGCCGGCCTTCCGTCTCATCAAACCCTCCGAGATCAAGAAGGTCCTCGACGACCACGTCATCGGGCAGGACCACGCCAAGAAGG
>DATFUQ010000295.1:0-6778 GCA_035260745.1 Lacunisphaera sp.
CGCTTTGCCAGAGCGAGCTCGCCGAGAAACTCCTCAAGAGTGGTGGCAATCTCACTCTCGTCGTGGATAACCTGGAAAAGGCCGGCTACGTGGCGCGCGAACGCGATCCGGCCGACCGCCGCTATGTCGTGGTGCGGCTGACCGGGAAGGGCGAGACCTTCATCGCCTCACTCTTTCCCAAGGTGGTCGGCAACGTGACCCGCGAAATGAACGCCCTGTCCTCCACCGAGCTCGCGGACCTCGGCCGGCTCTGCAAAAAGATCGGCCTGCACGCCTGAATCTCTTTTTTCCTTATACTTTAACATCAAAGCTTACTTATGAACACCAAAGTCAACGGCCTGCATCACATCACTGCCATCTCTTCCGACGTGACCCGGAACATGCAATTCTACACCCGGGTGCTCGGCCTGCGTTTCGTGAAGAAATCCGTCAACCAGGACGATCCCGGCACCTACCATCTTTACTACGGCGACTACGCTGGCTCGCCTGGCACCATCCTCACGTTCTTCCCGTGGGCCGGACTGCGCCGCGGCCGGCCGGGCAGCGGCCAGGCCTATGCCACGGGGTTCTCCGTGCCCGCCGGCACCCTGCCCTATTGGCAAAAGCGCTTCAATGAATTCAAGGTGGAGACCGCCGCCATCGAGAAACGGTTCGATGACGAGGTGCTGCCTTTCTTCGATACCGATGGCCTCCGCCTGGAACTGGTGGCGACCAGTGAAACCGATATTCGCGTGCCCGCGCCTTCCACCGAAGTGCCGGCGGAGAACGCCATCCGCGGTTTTCACAGCAGCACCCTTGGCCTGACCGATGCCGCGCCGACCGCGGCGGTGCTGACCGGCAGCATGGGCTACCGGCAGATCGCCCAAGCGGGTCATCGCACCCGCTACGCGACCGGCCCGGGCGGTCCCGGCACCTATGTGGATCTCCACGTTGATCCGGCCCTGCCGCGCGGCCTGAACGGCGCGGGCACGATCCACCACGTTGCCTTCCGCGTGCCCGACGATGCCACGCAAAATGCCGCGCGCGCCCAATTGCTCGAAAGCGGGCTGCACGTCAGCCCGGTGATCGACCGCGCCTATTTCAAATCCATCTATTACCGCGAGCCGGGTGGAGTGCTCTTTGAGATCGCGACCGATCAACCCGGCTTCGCCATCGACGAGCCGGTCGAGACCCTCGGCGCGCGGCTGTCGCTCCCGCCGCATCTGGAGCCACACCGTGCCGAAATCGAGGCCGCCCTGCCCAAAATAAACTGACTATGCCCGCCCTCTCCTATCTCCACCGTTTCGAGCCCGGCTCGGACCTGCCAGCCATAGGCTCGGCGCAGGCTGGTTCCTCCGCGCCGCCGCTGCTGTTGCTGCACGGCACCGGCGGCGACGAAAACGACCTCATCCCGCTCGGACAGAAACTGTCGCCGGGCTCGGCGTTGCTGAGCCCGCGCGGCGATGTGCTGGAGCAGGGCATGCCGCGTTTCTTCCGCCGCTTTGCCGAGGGCGTGTTCGACCTCGCCGACGTGGCCCGACGCACGCAGGCCCTCGCTGATTTCGTGGCCGCCGCCGCGCGGCAATACGGGTTTGACCCCGCGCGGCTTATCGCGCTCGGCTTTTCCAACGGCGCGAACATCGCCGCCTCGTTGCTGCTGTTGCGTCCGGAATCCCTGGCCGGCGCGGCCCTGCTGCGGCCGATGATCGTGCTGGAACCGAAGCAACTGCCGGACCTGTCCGGCAAACGCGTGCTCATCTCCTCCGGCACCGCCGATCCCATCGTGCCCGCCGACCATCCGGCCCGGCTCGCGACCATGTTCCGCTCGGCCGGGGCCGCCGTGACCCTGCATTCCCACGCCGCCGGCCACGGGCTGGTACCCGCGGACTGGACGGTGACACGGAAATTTCTCACTCCGGATTAGACTTCGGTGCCGCGCCGCCTATGTTCCGCCGGACATGAGCATGATTTACCGCCGCCTCGGCTCCTCCGGCCTGCAAGTCTCCGCGCTTTCCTTCGGCGCCTGGGTCACCTTCGGCCAGCAGGTCGGCGACCCGGTGGCCCGCGACCTTCTGCACGCCGCCTACGACGCGGGGGTGAACTTTTTCGACAACGCCGAGGGCTATGCCGACGGCCAGGCCGAGGTCGTCATGGGCGACATCCTGAAAAAATCCGGCTGGCGCCGCGGCAGCTTCCTCGTTTCCAGCAAGGTTTATTTCGGCGCCGAGCACGACGGCCCCAACGAAATGGGCCTGTCGCGCAAGCACGTCATCGAGGCCTGTCACGCCGCGCTGCGCCGGCTGCAGGTAGAGCACCTTGATCTTTATTTCTGCCACCGGGCCGATCCCGAGACGCCCATGCTTGAGACCGTGCGGGCCATGCACGACCTCGTCACGCAGGGCAAGGTGCTCCACTGGGGCACGAGTGAATGGTCGGCCGCCCAGTTGCATGAAGCGTATGCCCTCTGCGACAAATACGGCTTCCACGCCCCGGCCATGGAGCAGCCGCACTACAATCTGTTTCACCGGACGCGCTTTGAAAGTGAACTCGGCCCGCTCTGCCAGAAACGCGGGCTCGGCACCACCACCTGGTCGCCGCTGGCCAGCGGGCTGCTCACCGGCAAATACAACCACGGCATCCCCGCCGATTCGCGGCTCAATGTCGCCGGCCTCGAGTGGTTGCGCGACCGGCTGACCGGTCCCGGCTCGGAGAAAAAACTCGCCGCCGTCAAGCAGTTCGCCGCCGTGGCGGCCGACCTCGGCACCACGCTGCCGCGTCTGGCCATCGCGTGGCTGCTCAAGAATCCCTCCGTCAGCACCGTCATCCTCGGCGCCTCGCGCGTGGAGCAATTGCGCGAGAATTTCGGCGCGCTGGAGGTCCTGCCCAGGCTCACGCCCGAGGTCATGACCCGGCTCGACAAAATCTCGCGGCCCGTGGCGGACTAGGCCAAAGGCATTAATCGCCGCAATGAGAGGCCCCGGGCCGAAGTTTTTCCTCGAAGCCGCCGCGCCCGGCCGGCAATTTTTGGCTGAATGAGTTTCCCTCCCACCCCGGGTCTGTTCGAGCGCCGTGACCTCCGGCCCGCCGAACTGGGCCAGCCCGAGAGCCTGCTGCGCACCTACGCCTGGATGCAGCTCGCCCGCACGGCCGACAACCGCATCCTCGACCTTTTCCGGCAGGGCCTGATCCGCGGGACCGTGACCGGCGGCCAGGGCAACGAGGCCCTCATCGTGCCGCTCGCGCTGCTGGCCGACAAGGCGATCGACGTCATCTCGATTTCCCACCGCGGCCTCGGCGGCCACCTCATCTGGAGCGGTCATCTCGGCGACCACCTCTGCCAGTATTTCGCCAACAGCGGCAGCCCGACCAAGGCCCGCGAGGGCAACATTCACCACGGCGACCCGGCGAACCGCAGCCTGCCGATGATTTCCCACCTCGGCATCATGCTCTCGAACGTCATCGGCAGCACCGACTCGCAGCGCCGCCTCGGCAAACCCGCCGTGGGCTTCGCGTTCTTCGGCGACGGCTCCTCGAGCACCGGCGACATCCACGAGTCGATGAACCTCGCCGCGCTGCTCTCGGTGCCGGTGATCTTTGTCATCGAGAACAACCAATACGCCTACTCGACGCCCGTCTGTGAACAATACGTCTCCCCCAACCTCCACGAACGCGCCAAGGGCTACGGCATGGAGGGCTTCGCCATGGACTGCAGCGACCCGGCCAGCGTGCTGCAGACGCTCGCCACCGCCATCGACCATGCGCGCACGAACTGCCGCCCGCTGCTGATCGAGGCGCACACCTTCCGCCTGCGCGGCCACGCCGCCTACGACACCTGCGACTACATGAAGCCCGGCGAGGCCGAGGCCATCCTCGCGCAGGACCCGCTGCCGAAATTCCGCGCGAAGCTCGCGGCCGTCGGCCACGGCGCCCAGCTCGACACCATCGACGCCACGGTGAACGACTTCGTCGAGGCCACCATCAAGTCCGCGATGGCCCTCCCGCCCATCAACCCCGAGGGCATGGAGCTCGATGTGTTCGCGCCCCCCGCTCCGCCGATGCCGTGGAAGGCGGCACCCGCCGCGCCCGAGCCCATGACCATGGCGCAGGCGCTCAACCACGGCCTGCGCAAAATCCTGACCGAGCGCCCCGAGTCGGTCGTGCTCGGGCAGGACATCGGCACCTACGGCGGCGCGTTCAAGGTCACCGAGGGCCTGGTCGATGATTTCGGCCGGCCGCGTGTCTTCAGCACGCCGCTGTGCGAGTCGGCCAGCACCGGCTACGCGCTCGGCCTCGCCATCAACGGCCACCGCGCCATCGAGGAATTCCAGTTCGCCGACTTCGCTACCGACGCCACCACGCAGATCGTGCTCAACGCCGCGACCTGCCATTTCCGCGCCGGGCAGAAATGCCCGGTCGTGTTCCGCTTCCCCTGCGGCGGCGGCCTGACCTTCGGCTCGTTCCACTCGCAGGAACTCGAGTCGGCCTACCTCTCCTTCCCCGGCCTCAAGGCGCTTTATCCCTCGAATCCGCAGGACGCCTTCAACGCCCTGCTCGCCGCCTATGAGGACGACAACCCGGTCATCCTTTTCGAGCACAAGGCCCTCTACCGCCGCGGCAAGCACCCGGTGAAATGGGATCCGAATTACCGCGACATCTGGTCGCCGGCGAAAGTCCGCTCCGGCGACTATGCGACCATCATCACCTATGGCGAGATGGTGCTGCTGACCGGCGAGGCGTGCGACTCCCTCGCGGAGGAATACGAGAAGACCTTCGACCTGTTCGACCTCCGCGCGCTCGCGCCGCTCCGACTCGACGCCATCAAGGCCTCGCTCGCCCGTACCGGCCGGCTCGTGGTCGTGCATGAAGGCCGGCGCACGCACGGCTTCGGGGCCGAGCTCGTCGCGCGCCTGACCGGGGAACACTTCGCCCAGCTCAAGGCCGCGCCGCTGCGCATCGCCGCGCTCGACCTGCCCGTCCCGTTCGCGCCCGAGCTCGAGGCCGTTTACCGTCCCAGCAAGGACAAGATCGTGGAAGCCATCGCCGCCTGGCTGGGCTGACCGAATCTTGGATTTTAGATTTGGGATTTTCGATTTTGACCGCAAGCTGCCGGACACCTACCCCCGTGGCCCAATCGAAAATCAAAAACCGGAAATCCAAAATCTCCGCGGCCCGCTGGGCCGCCATCCGGCTGTTCGCGATGGACGTGGACGGGGTGCTGACCGACGGCACCGTCGAGATCCACTCCGACGGCACCGAGTCCAAAAGTTTTTCCATCCTCGACGGCATGGGGCTCAAGCGGCTGCAGAAGGCCGGCCTGGCCGTGGCCTGGATCTCCGGGCGCGCCTCGGGCGCAACCAGTGTGCGCGCCACCGAGCTGAAGATCGCCCACCTCGTCCAAGGCCGCACCGACAAGCACATGGCCCTGCAAGAACTGGCCAGCCAGCTCGGGCTGGCCGCCCCGCAGGTCTGCTACATGGGCGACGATGACATCGACGCCCCGGCCATCGCGTGGGCCGGCATCGGCGTGGCGCCGGCCGCGGCCATGCCCGCGGCGTTGCAGGCCGCCAATTATGTGCCGGCCCGGCCGGCCGGACGCGGCGCCGTGCGCGAAGTGTGTGAACTTATCCTGGCTGGCCGCGGTCAGTAATACCCCGTGCCCGCCTTCACCCGAGACCTGCTCCTGCTCCTGCTGCCCGCCGTGGCGGCGCTGGCCGCGAACTCCACGATCTCCTCCAGCAAGCCCGTGATCAATTTCCGCCTGCCCGCCTTCACCGCCGAAGGCCACCGCGCGTGGCTGGTCCGCGGCTCGGAAGCGCGTTATGTCAGCCCGCAGCAGATCGACGTGAAGGAGCTGACTCTCTCCATTTTTCCCGGCAAGGCCAACAACGAGAAGGTCGAAACCATGATCCTCAGCCCCGCCGCCCGGGTGCGGCCCGAGGCGGCGGTCATCACCGGCGACAAGACCATCCGGGTTATCAACGACCAGTTCGAGGCCACCGGCACGGACTGGCGCTACGAGCACAAGGAGAAAAAAGTTTCCATCACCCGGAACGTCCGCCTAACCTTCCGCGCCGAATTCAAAGACATCCTGAAATGAGATTTTCCCGCCTACTCCTCGTCTCCGCCGCCGGCATCCTGCTGCGCGCACCGGTTCTGGGGCAAAGCGCCGCGCCGCAAAACACCGTGATAACCTGCGCCGGGCTCGCTGAAATGGTCAGCGCCGACAAGGAAACCACCATCACCTTGCGCGATCAGGTGGTGGTGACCGGCACCAATATGAAGCTCACCTGCGACTACCTGCAGGTGGTGGTGCTGCGCACCGGCAATCCGGCGGACACCGTGGGCAGGCTCGACAAGTTCCGCTCGATGCTCGCGACCGGCAACGTGCACCTCGTGCAGGGCGAGCGCGAGGCCGCCTGCGGTCGCGCCGAGATTTTGCCCGAGGAGGACACGATCGTGCTCACCGAGACGCCGGTCATCGTCATGCACAACCCCGACTTCCGGGGGGCGGGCAGGAAAATCACCATGCACCGCGGCAAACGCCAGGTGGAAATCGACGAGCCCGTTCTCACCGCCCCGCCCGTCAAGGATCTTGGCTTCGACAAGGAAAAGAAACCGGACGCCCCGGCGCCGGCGGAAACGCCGAAGCAGCCCTGAGCATGGAGCCGCCGGCCCAGATTCGCACGGAGGGGTTGATCAAGGTCTACGGCCATCGGCCGGTCGTGAACGGCGTCAACGTCAACGTGCAGGCGGGCGAGATCGTCGGCCTGCTCGGCCCCAACGGCGCGGGCAAGACCAC
>DATFUQ010000296.1:0-2313 GCA_035260745.1 Lacunisphaera sp.
GCCCGCGCCGCTGGCGCGCGACTGGATTGACTGGAGCAAGCGGCTCTCGATCAGCGAATCGAACTCACTGTTCAAGCGAATGGACCTCGCCGTCGGCATCGACACGGGCCTGCTGCATATCGCCGCGTCCTTCCATGTGCCGGTGGTCGCGCTCTTCGGCCCGCTCGAACCGTGGCGCTGGCACCCGTGGGACACCCGGCACACGATTCTCCGGCCCGACGATCTCTCCGGCCCGCGCCCGTTGCTGCGCCTCCCCGTCGCCGAGGTCCAAACCGCGGTGGACCGCCACCTGCCCGCTCTCGCGGCCCGCCGCTGATTTCCCACCGACAATGCCCACGCCCGACCCTCTCACCCCGCTCGTCGTCCGGTTCGGCGCTTTTGGCGACATGCTGTTGCTGATCCCCATGCTCAAGGTCCTGCACCGGCGCTATGGCCGCCCCTGCGACCTGGTCTCCTCGGGCCGGTGGACAACGCCGTTGATGCAACGCGTGCCCGCGTGCGGTCCGGTGCAATTGCTCACGAGCCGGCGTACACCTTATTGGTTCAACCGCAGCCAATGGGAGCTCGTCGCCTGGCTGAAGAAACGCCCGCCCGGCCCGGTTTATGTTTTCGAGCCCGACGAGAAGGCCCACTGGCTGCTGCGACGCGGCGGTGTCAAGCCCGAATGGATCTGCTCCCTGCGCGACCTGTCCCGCCATCCCGGGGAAAGCATCATGCATCACGCACTGCGTCTGGCCCGCGAAACCCCGGCGGCCTTTCGCGGCTCGTCTGACTTCCCGGTCGATCCCGCCTTCGCCCCCGACGCGCGCCCCGCATTGACCGAGGCGGACCAGCGCGATTGTCAGGCGTGGCTTTCCGCCAAAGGGCTCGCCGGCGCCCCGCTCGTGCTGCTCCAGCCGGGCAACAAAAAGACGATGAAAGGCGGCAACCGGACCCGGAGCAGCAATGTCGATTACTGGCCCGAGTCACATTGGGCGCAGCTCATCGCCGGGGTGCGCCGGCATCTGCCCGCCTCCCGCGTAATTCTCTGCGGCTCGCCGGCCGAGCGGCCGCTCGCCGAGGATATCGTGGCGCAACTGCCGGAGGGCCGCGATGGCGTCGTGATCGCGACCGACGACCTGCCGATTCCCCGGCTCCTCACGATGCAAACCCGCGCCCACAGCATGATCAGCGTCAACACCGGCCCGGCCCATGGTGCGGCCGCCATGGGCTGTCCGCTCGTCGTGCTTTTCACCCGGCATCAGCACCGCGCGGCGGACATGTATGCGCCCCAAGCCACCTCGGCGCCGGTGAAAATTCTTTTCCCCGACTCGGTGGATCCGGAGGCCGACCTGGCCTCCATCACCCCGGATACGGTCATCGGCGCGTGGCAGAAGCTGGTCGCGGCCGGTTGATGGGAAGCCGGCGGTCTTTAGTTTGTCGTTGCCGCACGCGGGCCGGTTCCCAGCCTCGCTCTAGCGCGCCATGCCACTGCTCGAAGTCACCGACCTTCGCACTTACTTTCACACCCGCAGCGGGGTCTACCGCGCGGTGGACGGCGTCAGCTTCACCCTCGAGCAAGGAGAGACGCTCGGGCTCGTCGGCGAGTCCGGTTCGGGCAAGTCCGTCACCTGCTATTCGTTGATGGGCCTCGTGCCCACGCCGCCCGGCCGGATCGAGAGCGGCACGGCCATGTTCGACGGCATCGACCTGCTGCACAGCTCACCCGCCCAGGCGCGCCGTATTCGCGGCAAGCGCATCGCGATGATTTTCCAGGACCCGATGACCTCGCTGAACCCCTACCTGCGCATCTCGGAACAGCTCATCGAGCCCCTGCTCATCCACGAAAAGATTTCCAAGGCCGACGCCCTCGCGCGCGGCCTGGCCATGCTGGAGGCCGTCGGCATCCAGGACGCGGCGCAGCGCTTCCATGGCTACCCACACGAATTCTCCGGCGGCATGCGCCAGCGCGTCATGATCGCCATGGCGCTCATCACCAAGCCCGACATCCTCATCGCCGACGAGCCGACCACCGCGCTCGACGTCACGGTGCAGGCCCAGATCCTCGAGCTGCTCAGGAAACTCCAGCGCGACCTGGGCATGGCGGTCATCTTTGTCACCCACGACCTCGCCGTCGTGTCTGGCCTGTGCGACCGGGTGCAGGTGATGTATGCCGGCCGCATCGTGGAAACCGCCGACGTGCGCACGCTGTTCAAGTCGCCGCGCCACCCCTACACCAAGGCGCTGCAACACTCCATCCCCTCGCTGCAGCCCAAGGGCCGCGAACTCTACACCATCCCGGGTATGCCGCCCGATCTGTCGAAGCCCAACGCC
>DATFUQ010000297.1:0-5813 GCA_035260745.1 Lacunisphaera sp.
AGCCACTTCACGCGGGTGTTCGGCACCAGCCGGTAGAAGAGAGTGAGGATCAGGACGAGCAGGAGAACCGAACTGGAGCGCAGGACCAGCTGGTAGAACGGCCCCAGCTCCTGGCGGAAGGGCAGCTTGTCCACGAAGACCGCGCTGAGCGTCCCGGCGGAGAAGAGCGTGAGCGACACGAAAAAAACCACGGCGCCGACGGTGATGACCGCCCAGTAATAGATGATGCGCGTGATCCAATTGCGCCCGCGGCGCACGCCCCAGATGTCGTTGAAGGTCTTTTCAATGCTGGTGAAGAGCAGCACGACGATGACCAGCAGGGCCAGCACGCCCACGACGCCCGCCGTGCCCGAGCGGCTGTGGGTGATGAAATTGTTGATGATGCCCACTATTACCGGATCCGCCGCCGGGACGGCGGTCGCGTGCGACCCGGGGGCGGCGGGCGTGCCGCGCGTCTGCTCGTCGGCGACCTTCTGGTATTGGGCGACCGGCGGGGCGATGAAGGTGATGATCTGGTTGACGCCGTTGGCGGCGATGGCGGGGTCGCGGTCGCCGAGCGCCAGGCCGGAGATGAGCACCAGGATGGCCACCAGCGGGCCGAGGCCGAGCAGCGAACTGTAGGTGAGGGCGGCGGCGCGGGCCGCGACCTTCAGTTCGTGCAGGCCGGAGAGCGTGATGGAGCCGATGCGCAGCAGCGTCAGGCCGCGGTTCTTCAGGTTGCGCTCGCGGGTCGGGCCGGCCGCCCAGATGTCGTGTTCCCAAAGCCGGCGCAGGCGGGTCAGCAGCGGGGGCGGCGGCATGGGCGGGACCGGGCGCGCCAAGCCGCGCTCAGGAGTAGGACATGGTGGCGAGCATCGCCATGCCCCCGAGGCCCATCAAGGCGGCGACGGCCAGCGGGATGTAGCTCAGGAAAATCGTGCAGAAGTAGAGCCCGACCGAACCGGCGGCGACGGCGATCATCGGAGTGAGCTGGCCCTGGGTCATGAAAAGGAAGCCGAGGAAACCCAGGCCGAACGCCGCGCGAAAACGCACAAACGGGTAGAGTTGGATCACGCCGAGCAGAAGCAGCAGCCCAATGAAGGCATCGACGAGTCCGAGGAAGATGAACGGCTTTTCCAGGATCTTGGCCATGTCCATGGCCATCAGCGCGTCGATGCCGGGCAGGACGAACGCCACGGCGCTGAGGAAGCTGATGATGGCGGCCGAGCGTGTGCCCCAGATGGCGGCAGTCATCATCTGTCCGCTCTTGTCCTTTTTGCCCTTGGTCTCATCCGTCTTGCCTTCGGCGGCGGCGAGGAATTCCTGGACGGTGATCGGGGCCTGGCTGTCGGTCTTCTCCTCGTTGACGGCCTTGAATTCCTTCTGCTTGAAACCCATCTTCTTCTTCTCGGGCCAGAGGGCGGCCTTCATTTCCTGGCTGCTGCCGATCGTCAGCCACTGCTCGGTGGCGGCGTCGTAGAAATAGGTTTCGGGGGTCACACCCTTGGCGGCGTCTTTGGTCTCCGCGAGGGAGATGAGCTGCTCCATCGTGAACGGGCCGCGCGCCTCGGTGTCATTGGCACCGCGGATGTAGATTTCACCAGGGGATTGAGAGGAACCACCGGACATAGTGTTGCCATGTTGCGCCCCTGACCGGTCGCGGCAAGAGCGAAGTGGCAGGCCGCCGGGAGCAGGGGGCGCCGGTGGCGAGCCAGCGGCCGGCCGGCTTACATCCGCTCCAAATCGGTGCGCAGGCCCAGCAGGTGCAAGCCCGTCTCCAGCACAATGAGCGTGCGGTGGCAGAGCAACAGCCGCCGGGCGCGGACGGCCGGATCGTCCACGATGACCTTGTCGGCCGCGTAGAAGGTGCTGTATTCACCGGCCACCTCATAGAGATACAGTCCGAGAAAATGCGGCCGCAAGCTGCTTGTTGCGAGCTGCACGGCGTCGGGGAACTTCACCAGTTTGCGCGCCAGGGAGAGTTCCTGCGCGGTGGCGGGCACGGTGGCGTCCCCGACCGGCGGCGTCGCGGGGTCCAGGCCCGCCTTGCGGAAAATGCTGCGGATGCGGGCGACGGCATAGAGCAGGTAGGCGGCCGTGTTGCCTTCGAGGGAGATCATCCGGTCCCATGCGAAGACGTAATCGCTGGAACGGTTCTGCGAGAGGTCGGCGTATTGCACGGAGGCCACGCCGACGATGCCGGCGATGGCGCGGCGCTCGGCCTCGGGGAAGTCCGGGTTCTTCGAGCTCACGAGTTGAAACGCCCGCTCGCGCGCCTCGTCGAGCAGGTCCTTCAGGCGGATGTTCTCCCCGGTGCGGGTCTTGAGCGGCTTGTTGTCCTCGCCCAGCACAGTGCCGAAGTCCACGTGCTCGAGCTGCGGCAGCTTGCGGCCGGTCTTCGCGAACCATTTTTGCACCGTGAGGAAGAGCTGGTCCATGTGGTCGCTCTGGCGGAAGTCGATCACGTAGACCGCTCCGTCCACCTTGAAATGCTCGCTGCGGTGGAGCGCCGTGGCGAGATCGCTCGAGGCGTAATTGGCCGCGCCGTCCTTCTTGCGGATGATGAACGGCTGCTTGGCAAAGCGCGGGTGCTCCGGGTGGAAGACCACGAGCGCGCCCTGGCTTTCCTGCGCGAGGCCGCAGCCCGCCAGCTCGCGGTAGACGCGCTCGACCTTGTCGTTATAAAAGCTCTCGCCGAGCATGACGTCGAACCTGATGCCCAGCTGATCGTAGATCTGCTGGAAGGCCGCGAGGGAGGCGTCGTTGATTTTTTTCCAGATGGCGCGGTTCTCCGCGTCGCCGGCCTGGAGCTTCACGAGTTCCTGCTGGGCCTCGGTGAGCACGGCGGGGTCGGCCTCGGCGGCGTTGTTGCCGAGCTTGTAGAGGCGCTCGAACTCCTCGAGCGGCTCGCGGGCGAGCGCGGCGGCATCCAGATGGCGCTTGTAGGCCCAGATAAGTTTGCCGAACTGCGTGCCCCAGTCGCCGATGTGGTTGTCGCGAATCACCTTCGCGCCCGAGAACGCCAGCAGCCGGCAGATGGCCTCGCCGATGACGGCCGAGCGCAGGTGGCCGACGTGCATCTGCTTGGCGGTGTTGGGCGACGAGTAATCGACGATCCAGGTCTGGCCGTGGCGGGCGCTGGCCGCGCCGGACTGAAGATGCTCCTCCGAATCGTAGGTCTGGAGCCAGCCGAGCAGGGCGGCGGGCTTGAGGCGGAAATTGATGAACCCGGGGCCGGCCAGTGAAAGGTCAAAATGTCCCTGCAATTCGGCCAATTGGTCGACAATTTGCTGGCCGAGCGCGCGCGGGTTCTGCTTTTCCCGTTTGGCGAAGGCGAGGGCGCCATTGGCCTGAAAATCACCATTGGCCGGGTCGGCCACCCGCACCTCGGGCTCAAAGCCTCGTTCCGTCAAACCCAGCCTGGCGGCGGCATTCCGGACAGCCGCGTCGAGGTGATGGGCGACGTTGAACGGCAGGTTCATCGGGTGATTGAGGAATTGCGCTTGGCTTTGAGCAAGAAGGATTTTGGCGGGTTGAGTCGGGCTGTCACTGCGGGAATTTTACCCCGGCGTCACGGCGGTAAAAATAGCCTGCCATAAACCCATTTTAGGCTCGACAAAATCGGCAAAACCCATTGCCTCTGCGAGCTTTGCGCCGCACGGCGCCATCCCCTATAACATACTGTGACATCCATGAGAAAACGTCCCATTCCCACGCGTCGGTTCATCAAACCGTCGTTTACTTCCTTGATTGAGAAGAAACGCGACGGCCAGGAATTTACGCAGGAGGAAATCCGCTATATCATCGACTCCACGCTGGATGGAGAGATGCCGCAGCACCAGCAGGCCGCGCTCCTGATGGCGATTTACTTCGCCAACATGTCCGCCCAGGAAACCGCGATCCTCACGGAGGAGATGATGCTTTCAGGAGAAGTCATCGATTTGTCTCATATCTCCAAGCCGAAGATCGACAAATATTCCACCGGCGGCGTCGGCGACAAGACCGCCCTCGTCCTCGCCCCGCTGGCCATGGCCAGCGGTGTCGTCGTCCCGATGATGTGCGGCGTGGAGCAGGAATTTGTCATCACCACGCTGGAAAAGCTCTCGGCCATCCCCGGCTTCAAGAGCCACATGACCATCCAGCATTTCGTCGACCAGCTCGCGCGCGTCGGCGGTGCCATTGCCGAGCAGAGCCCCGAGCTCGCCCCGGCCGACAAGATTTTCTACGACCTGCGCCTGGAGACCGGCACCATCCCGAGTCTTCCCCTCATCACTGGCAGCGTGCTGTCCAAGAAGCTCGCGGAGGGCGCCGAGGGCCTCGTCATCGACGTCAAGTGGGGCAACGGCTCCTTCATCCGCGACCTCGAGCAGGCCAAGCAGCTCGCCCGCTCCATGACCCGCGTCGGCCGTTCGATGAAGCGCCGCTGCGTCGCGCTCGTCACCGACATGAACCAGCCGCTCGGCGACACCGTCGGCACCGCGCTCGAAATCAAGGAGGCCATTGCGCTCCTCAAGGGCGAGGGCCCCGAGGACATGAAGGAGCTCGTGCTGAAGCTCGGCATGGAGATCGTCCGCCTCGCCGGCGTCGCCGGCTCCACGCTCTCGGCCAAGCAGACCGTGCAGCGCCACCTGACCGACGGCTCCGCCCTCGAGAAGTTCAAGGACATGATCAAGGCCCAGGGCGGCGACGTCTCCTTCATCGACCACCCGGAAAAATTCCCGACGGCCCGCCACATCCGCAAGCTGCCCGCCCCGAAGCGCGGCTATGTGCACACCATCAACGCCGCCATGATCGCCAAGGGCGTCTCGCTCCTCGGCGCCGGCAAGGACACCGCGCATCACGACAAAATTGATTACGCCGTCGGCGTCTCGGAGATCAAGAAGGTCGGCACGCAGGTCAAGCAGGGCGAGCCGCTGATGATGATCCACTACAACGACGAGGCGAAGCTCGAGCAGGCGCTCAACTTCTTCAAGGACGCCTACCGCCTCGCGCCCAAGCGGCCCATCCCGCCCCCGCTCGTCGTCGAGCGCGTGGCGTAATCTCGCCGCGAACACCCTTCAGGCCGGTCCCTCGCGGGCCGGCCTTATTTTTTGTAAACCACAAAGGACACGAAGAGCACGAAGCAGCGGACAATTGATAACACTTTGGGGTGGTCTTGCTGATGACTTTTGAGGTTCGGATTTGAGCTCAGAAACTCCTTCACCCCTTCGTGAACTTCGTTCCTTCGTGGTTAATTTCCTGTTCCCATCCTTGGGCGGGAATGCTCTCCTTGTGGTAATGGCTGACGAAATCGCCGAAAAGACCCCGATCAATCCCGGACGCCCCGAACTGGGCGAGCCGCTGCCGCCATCACAGTGGTCGAAGCCGTGGGCGCAGTTGAAGTTCGTTAGTTTCCAGCCGGCCATCTTCCCGCGGATGCTCGGCGACGTCTCGCGCGACGCCCGGCCGGGCGACTTGGTCTCGGTCTACGACAAGTTCGGCCATCGCGTGGGCACCGGGCTCTTCAATCCGCGGGCCAAGATGCCGCTGCGCGTCGTCGTCCATTCGAGCGAACCGATCGGCGAGGAATATTTCGAGACGGCCATCCGCCGCGCCGTGGCGTTGCGGCGCGACATGTTCAAGCTCGACGAGACGTCCGACGCGTGGCGCGTGGTCAACTCCGACGGCGACGGGCTCAGCGGCCTGACCATCGACCGCTATGCCGACGTGCTCTATTGCGATGTCTACAGTCTCGGCGTTTTCCAGCGTTTGCCGCAATGGCTGCCGTTGCTGCACGAACTGCTCGGCACGAAGCACGTCCGTGTCCACGTGGACCATGACCTCGGCAGCCTCGA
>DATFUQ010000298.1:0-9281 GCA_035260745.1 Lacunisphaera sp.
CTTCGCCCCGCCGCCGACAATCAAGATGCGACGGAACTTGCGGCCAGCCAGCCACTCGAAGGCACGCAAGGCATCGGCGTGTCCCTGCCCCAGCGAGTCGCAAATGAGCCGGACGTAGCCTGCGAGATTTTTCGGCAGCGGCAGCTTCCGTTTTTTCAACTGTGCGTCGATCGCCGCGCGCATCGAGGGCGGGTTGACGAACTCCCGGAAAGCCATGTCGAGCAGAGTCGACGGGGCGGGCAATCTGGCGGCCGCGGTGATGAGCGCGCCCCACTCCCGGTCATTGTGCGGCCGGGCGGTGAAATCCTTGAGCGTCTGCTCGAGCAGCCAGAGACCGATGACGTTGGTCAGCGGCCGGTAGCGGCCGTCGCCGGTGCGCTCGTTGGAAATGCGGGCGGTGAGCGCGTCGTGGCCGAGCACCGGCTGGTCGCTTTCAAAACCGACGAGCGACCAGGTGCCGGAGCTGATGTAGAGGTCGCCGCCGGCCGGGTCGGCGGGCATCGCGTCGTAGGCGCAGGCGGTGTCGTGGCCGGGCACGGCGACGACCTTCACGCCCTTCAGCTCCGGAAAATCCCGCACCGGACCGAGCACGGTGTTGGCGAGGATCGGCGGCGTGAACCAGGTCGATGGAATATGGAAATGATCCAGCGCGACGCGGGACCAGTCCTTGCCGTGCACGTCGAGCAGCTGCGAGGTGCTCGCGAAGGAAATCTCGTGCTCCATGCGGCCCGACAGCAGGTAGTTGAAGTAATCCGGCAGGAACAGGCAGCGCGTGGCGACATCGGCCACGGCCGGGCAGCGCGCGATGGTTTCCTCCAGCTGCAGGCTGCTGTTGTAGAAAACATTCGGGATGCCGGTCGCGGCGTAGATGCGCTCGAGGGCCGCGCGCGTGTTGGTGAGGCGCTGCAGGCCCGGCTGGGTGCGGGCGTCGCGGTAGGCATGCGTCGGGAAAACCATGCGGCCGGCGTCGTTGACGAGCACATAGTCCACGCCCCAGGTATCCACGCCGACCGAGGCGAGTCGTGGAAAACGCCGCTTCGCTTGGCACAGGCCGGTGGTGATCTCCGCCCACAGCCCGGGCAGGTCCCAGTAGTCGTGCCCACCGATCGAGCGGAATTGATTGGAAAAACGGTGCACCTCGGCGAGCGCCAGTTTCCGGCCGTTCCATGTGCCGACGATGACGCGGCCGCTGGTCGCGCCGAGGTCCACCGCCGCGCATTGGATGGTTTCAGTCGAAGCCATTTCAGTTTTTAACACAGAGGACACAGAGAGCTCAGAGAAAGGCTTCATGATTGGAATACTCCGCGTCCTCTGCGATCTCTGTGTTAAGAATGCTTAGGTTTAGCGCAGGAAGGCCTCGTGCAGGCCGCCGTCGACGGTGATGACCTGACCGGTGGTTTTGCTGAGACGCGAGGTCACGAGGAGGAAATACGCCTCGGCCTGGTCGGCGGGCGTGATCGGGGCTTTCGTGAGTGTGCGGTCGGCGTAGAATTGGGCAAGTTTTGTCACGAGCGACTCGGTGGCCTCGTCGTCCTGGTAGGGAATGTTGTATTTCGCGAGCGAACCGATGACGCGGTCGCGCGGGAACATCGCACTCCCCTGTACCACGGTCGCCGGGGCGACGCCGTTGACGCGCACCAGTGGCGCCAGCTCGATGGCGAGCTCGCGCACGAGGTGGTTGGCGGCGGCTTTCGAGGTGTCGTAGGCCACGGAGCCTTTCTTTGCGACGGCGGCGTTGGCGCTGGTCGTGAGCACGAGATTGCCGCGCAGCCCCTGCTCCTTCCACGTCTTGAACGCCTCGTCGGCGACCAGGTAGCTGCCGGTGACGTTGATGCTGAAGGTGAGCGCCCACTTGTCGTCGGGGATGTGGCCGGTGGTGTCACTCGGCACGAAGATGCCGGCGGTCACGCAAATGTGATCGAAGCCGCCGTAGGCGATGGCGACATCGTCGAGCATCCGGCGGATGCTGGCGCGGTCGGTGATGTTGGCGGCGAGCCCGACGGCCGGGCCGCAATTCGAGAGGCCCGAGCCGGCGACGCCGATGCCGACACCGTATTTGTCGGTGATTTCCTTCGCGGTCGCCTGCGCCGCGCCCTCGTTCAGGTCGACGCAGACGATGTGCGCCCCCTCCTTCACGAGGCGGTGCGCGGTCTCCTTGCCGATGCCGGAGCCGGCGCCGACGACGATGACCACCTGGCGGGCGAGTTCCTTCTCGGCGGGCATGCGCTTGAGCTTGGCCTCCTCCAGCAGCCAATACTCGATGTCGAACGCCTCCTGCTGCGGCAGAGCGATGTATTTGTCGATGGCCTCGGCGCCGCGCATGACCTCGACGGCGCAGTTGTAGAACTCGGCGGTGACGCGGCTCTCGGACTTGTCCTTGCCCCACGCGACCATGCCGACACCGGGGATGAGCACGACGGTCGGGTTCGGGTCGCGCATCGCCGGCGAGTTGGCGTGCTTGCACTTCGCGTAGTAGGCCGCGTAGTAGGCCGCGTAGTCCTTGCGGTAGGCCTCGAGGCCAGCAGCAAGTTTCTTCTTCAGCGCCGTGGCGTCCTCCGTCTGCGGGTTCCAGTCCACATAGAGCGGCTTGATCTTGGTGCGCAGGAAATGGTCGGGGCAGCTCGTGCCGAGCTCGGCGAGGCGCGGGGCATCCTTCGAGTTGACGAAGCGCAGGATCTTCCCGTCGTCCTGCACCGTGCCGATGAAGCGCTTCTCCTTCGAGATCTGGCCGCGCAGCCAGGGCAAGATGGCGGCGAACACTTCGCGACGCTTCGCGGCGTCGAGCGTCGAGTATTTCGCGCCGCCGAAGGCCGCGTCGTTGCCGCCCTTGGCCTGATACTTGGAGTCGATGTAGGCCGCGGCCTTCTCGATGAAATTCAGCGTGAGAGTATAGCAGGCCTTGTTGTCGTTGTCCCACGAGATGAAACCGTGCTGGCCCATCATGATGGCCTGCATCTTCGGATTTTCCTTCGCGATCTTTTGCATGGCGAGGCCGAGCTCGAAGCCCGGACGCATCCACGGCACATAGGCCATCTCGCCACCGAAGATCTCCTTGGTGAGTTTCTCGCAGTTCTGTGACGCCGCGATGGCGATGATTGCATTCGGATGCATGTGGTCGACGTGCCTGCCCGGCAGGAAGGAATGCAGCGGCGTATCGATCGAGGAGGCGCGCGGGTTTAGGTTGAAGGTGGTGTGGTTATACATGCCCACCATGTCGTCCTCGGCCGGCGCCTTGAGGCCCTTGTCGGGGCGCGCGGCGTAGAGTTTCTGCAGGGCGAGCAGCTTCTGCTGGTAGAGCGACGAGAAATTCTCCCGCGTGCTGGTGCGGAGATCGCCGCCCGAGCCCTTGACCCAGAGCACCTCGGTCGGCTGCCCGTTGAGCGGGTCCTTCTCGGTGATCTTCGACGACGTGTTGCCGCCGCCGGTGTTGGTGATGCGCTGGTCGCTGCCGAGCAGGTTCGAGCGATAGATGAGACGTCCGACCGGATCGAGCGACGCGGCCTTGGCGTCGTCCCAGCCGAAGTTGACGTATTGGTGTGAGGGCACGGTGATGAAAATTGAGAGCCAGTTAGAATCCGAGGGCTTGTTGGCGGTAATGCTCGTCGGGCCGGCCGGCGATGCGGACCACCTGCGCAGGGGTGAGGAAACGGGGCTGGCCGGCGCCGGCCGTCGCGCCGGCGAAGATCTCCGCGGCGTTGGCGCCCATGAGGGTCGTGGCCAGGATGGACTCCGGCGTGGCCCCGAGGGCGATGAAGCCGTGGTTTTCAAGAAGGATGACGCGCGGCGGGCGGGCGAGGCGTTTGCTGTAGGCCATGACCGCGGCGCGGATGGCCTGGGCGAGCTTGCGTTCCTCGCGGCCGAGCTGGTGCGCGAGGTCGAGCATCCGGTGGATAAGGTCGGGCTGGCCGGTCACATTCATCAGGCGCGAAGGAGTCTGGCCGGCGGAAGCTTGATGCCATGCGCGGCGAGGCGCGAGGGCGGGGTGTCGGAAATCAGGGCGGAAAGCCGGGACCACGCAGCGACGCGATGGGGGGTGGCGCGCCCGAGCTTGGACGCGTCGAGGCAAAAGTAAACTCGCCGGGCGCGGCGCAGGACGGTTTTCTGGAAGCTGGCGACGCTTTCATGGGAATTGCTGATGCCCGCCGCATCCATTCCCTCGCCGCCGAGGAAAGCTGCATCGAAGGACCATTCACCGAGCGCCTTGATGGCTCGCGGGCCCATCAGGGCCGCCTGCCGGTTGAGAAACTCGCCACCCACCACATGCAACTCCACGCCGGCCGCGCCGCCAAGCACGGAGGCGGCGGCCAGGCTGTTGGTGACGACGACGAGGTGCGAGAGGTCGCGCCGGTTCGTTAGGGCCCGGGCCATGGCCTGGATGGTCGTGCCGGCGTCGAGAAAAAAGGTGCCGGTGCGCGGAATCTGCGCCACCGCTTTTTCCGCGATCCGGGCCTTGGCCGGCCGCGCCTGCCCCGCGCGCTCGTCGTGGGAGGTGAAGGCGCTGTTGTAGTCGGCCAGCGCGCCGCCGTAGGTGCGGGTGATGTGGCCGTTGGCCTCGACCGCCACGAGATCGCGCCGGGCCGTCGCCTCGGAGACCCCCAGCCGGCGGCAGATCTCCGCCACGGGCAGGAAACCGTCGTGCCGGATGAGGCTGTGAAGCTCCTCCCGGCGTTGATCAACCAGATGCTGTGGCACGCGCATGGAGGCACAGTGATGAAAGTTATATGATTGAGGTCAATCATATATATTCACCCATCGGGCAGAAAAAATCGGGTAGCCTTGTTTGCGATATATCCCTCAAGGCTTCCGATTGATTTCTCCTGCCCAAGCACATGGAAGGGACAGAACCCCCTTCTCGTGCCTCGAAGCTAAGTCGCCCGATTAGCGCGGACTTAAACAGAACGTCATAATTAGCCTCGAAAAAAGGCTGCAATCCGGCCTAGGAACCTCCAATAAGCTGGCTCGATTTGTCCTCGTAGCTCAGCTGGATAGAGCACCGGTTTTCTAAACCGGTCGTCGCGTGTTCGAGTCACGCCGGGGACGCCATCTGTTTTTCACCATTCAATCTGTTTTCACTCCGGTAATGGAGAATTGTTAAAATGTTATGTCTGCCATAACGTCCGCCACGAGCTTTATCGCTTCCCGCCAAGCGCAACTTGCAGCCTATGCGCTAACACTGCCCGGTCACCGGTGGTCACGAGCGCTCAACTCGTCCAAGTTTCCAATGGCGCGGTGATCGCCGATCCCAGCACTTTGAATGGCAACGGCGTGCTGTTGCAGTCGGATAACTTCGTGTACCACGCCACCTTTGACAACATCATCGACGATTTACGCGCGACGTGGACAGTGTGACGGTACCGGACCAAGGCAGTTTAACCACGGATAACACTGATGAACACGGATTGGTTTAACCACAAATGAAAGGACCTGAATTTTTACAGGAGGCAGCAGAGGACTGAGAACCAAGTTGTCTTGATTTTGAATTCTCCGCGTTCTCTGCGTCCTCCTATGGAAATGGATTGCTCCGGGGTCGCTATTCTGAATCCGTGCCCATTGGTGTAATCCGTGGCCAATTCCGGCTGTTTGTCTTCAACCAAGGAAAGGGCTTGCCTACGGGTAGGGCATCAGGCTTCTTCGCCCTTCCGATGAATCATCGGGCTGTAGCGTAGCCTGGTAGCGCGCTTGCATGGGGTGCAAGAGGTCGTGAGTTCGAATCTCACCAGCCCGACCATTTTCCCCGAACCGCATCATGGCGACGTGATGCGGTTCTTTGTGACTAGTGACGATGTACCTATCGCGCTCACTTGCGTTCAGGGCTGCGCTTAGAATCACCATCAGCCAAAAGCCCAGAGTCCATGATGCCCGGTGGTTCTTTGCAGCCATGTTCATTCCTTCCTTCTGGCGAAATCCCCCATTCCGCAAATGTAATTTGGCCCGGGCCAATTTCCTGCGGATTGGCGTATGGTTCGCCAAAAAGTGGTGGAGCAGATCGGGATCAAACCGACGACCTCGTCGTTGCGAACGACGCGCTCTATCAACTGAGCTACTGCCCCGAAAGGGGAACGGCTTAATTGGCGGACGCCCCGGCCGGAGTAAACCTTAATTTTGTGCCACTGCTACCCTCTTGCCCAACGCCACTTAACCCGCCCGCCCGGTTGGCTCCGAAATTGCTGTTGCAGTCGGCGAGTGGAGGCCAAAAGACACCCTCCTGCCCCTTTAAATAAAACAGAAATCCACATGAAAAAGACCACGAAGAAGATCACCGCTCCGGGCACCAAGACCAAAGCGCCGGCGAAGAAAACCGCCGCTCCCGCCCAGAAGAAGCGCTCCGAGCCGCCGGCCACCTTCATTTCCGCGAAGACCGACATCGGCTTTGGCAATCATCTCTATCTCCGCGGCGACGGCCCGGGCCTGAGTTGGGACCACGGCGTGGCGATGGACTGCGTCGGCACCGGCCTCTGGACCGCCACGGTCAGGAACGCAGCCATCCCCGTCACCTTCAAGGTGCTGGTGAACGACCTGACCTGGTGCGCCGGCGAGGACTTCGTCGCCCAGCCCGGCCAGAGCGTCACGGTCACGCCGAGGTTCTGAGCCGGAACAATTCCGCCGGATTAACCACGAAATACACGAATCACACGAAACGAGGAAGGTCAGAATCTTCCCCTGTATTCATTTCGTGTATTTAGTGTGTTTCGTGGTGGCCTCAGATTGCACAGGTTCGGTTTGGACTAATCCGGATTGATCGCCCGCAACTCGGCGCCGACCCGTTCGGCGTTGAGCTTGTCGCCGTCCGGGCCTCTTGGCGGCAGGACGGTGCAGCGCATCCGTATGCGCGTAAACGGCCACGGGATGTAGAAGCGATCCCAGCTCCGCAGTCGCAACGCGGGGCCGAACTGCGCGCCGACCAGCATCATCGGAGCGTTGCTGCGCCGCGCGACCACCAGCACGCCGGGCTCGAGCACGTACACCGGCCCGCGCGGGCCGTCGGGCGTGATGCCAATGTCGTGCCCTTCCCGCATTTTCTCAATCAGGGCCCTGGCCGCCTCACGGCCATGCTGGCTGCTCGAGCCCCGCACGGGGATGAGACCGATCATCCGGTAAAACGCCGCCAGCCACGCGCCGTCCTTGCTCGCGCTCACCAGGCCGTGGATCCGGCGCTTGAAACGGTAGCGGCGGAAAATCTCCGCCGACAGGAAAAGCCGGTTGTGCCAGAGCACGATGGCGGCGGGTTGGTCCGAGTCGGTCAGCCGCGCATAAGTCTCGGCGTCGACCTCCAAGCGCAGCGTCCGGCCCCAGACAATCAGCAGTTTCGCCAGCAGCCACACCACCAGCCGCCGCCAGCCGCGCACTTCGTTGATGGAGCCCGGGTCTTCCATTTGTGGATCCCCGTTATGCGGACAAGGCGGGCCGGCCGCCAAGTTAAACTTGTGCCACCCCGCCCGGCTGGCGACGCTACGGCTGATGCCGCACCGCCTCCCTCCCTGCCCCCACCTGCCGGTGCCGCCGGCGTGGATGGATGCCGGCGCGCTCACCGCGCACGGTGACGAACGGGACGCCGACTTCTACCTCACCGCGCTGACCTATGCACAGTATCTCTGGCAGCGGGGTCTGGCGGCCCGCGCCATCCTCAAGCTTGACCGCGCGCTTTTGTCCAATCTCCAAGGCGACGAGCCGGTGTTGCGCGACTGGCCCCTGCCCTATGACGCCATGGCCTGGTTTCTCCGCCACACGCCGCCGGATGTTTTCATCGGCAATCCGCGCGTCCATTTCCAGCATCTCGCCGACCGGATGAACGAGCCGCGTCGCGAACAGCGCCGCTGGCGCACCTGGGCGTGCTGGGCTCTGTGCCGCGTGGTGCGGCCCGAGTTTCCCGGCGATCCCAAACACGAGGTTGATGAACCGAGCTTCGAACTGATCGCCCAGAAGCTCACCCTTCACGGCATGCCCGGCGAGACCGGGATCTGGCAGGCGGCCGGTGGAGGACCACTTTAACCAGTTTCCATGTTGCGGGGCAAATGCACCGCGGCCAAAATCAATGGTGCAAAGGGGACAGGACAGTAGGACGCCGTATCGACCGAGTTGGGACTTGAACGATCTCGTCGGATGGTTTCAATCGGAGAACACACACAGCGCGCCACGACGCCTGACAAAGAATCAGAACGGTAAAGCCGCATCCAACGGCGCAACTGGTTTCGCACAGGCTGTGCTTGGTGTCCGCTCCAACAGTCATCCGCCGCAATCCATGAAAACCCTGAAGCCATTACTCTCAGTCGTTAGCCGGCCGGCCAGCTTGGTTTTCACCCTCGTGCTGCTCGCGCCCTCCACGGTGATGTCGGTCAATCCATCCCCTGCCCCCGCTTACACCGTCACCCTGTACGATTTGCCCGGGACCACCGGATCGGCCCTGCTGGGGATCAACGACTCCGCGGAGATTGTCGGCCAGTATACCGATCTCACTTCCGTTACGCATGGATTCATCCAAACTGACGCCGGGGTCCAGACCTTCGATATCCCTGGCAGCAACAGCACCAGCGTCATCGGTATTAACGATGACGGCGACGTGGTCGGGACCTTCGTCGACGCGGATGGCAACCAGCAGGGATTCTCCCTCATCGCCGGGCACCTCGAACTTGTGAACGTCCCGGGCAGCGTCTCCGGCTTTCCTCGTTGCATCAACAATCACGGAGTGATCGCCGGGGGGTACATTGACCCAACCGGCAAGGGCCATGGCTACGTTCGTCGCCGCGGCCTCTACACGGTGATAGACTTTCCTGGAGCGCAGGATACCGATGTCTGGAATATCAACAATCATGGAGAGATCGTCGGCATTTATGATCTGGCGGACGGCAGCACCCACGGCTTCATCCTTTCCAAGGGGAAATTCACCACAATCGACCCGCCCGGATCCGTTTTCACCCTGCTTACCCGCAACAACGATCACGGCACTTGCATCGGGGAATATGGCGACAGTAATGGCATTGGACATGGCTTTATTCTCCAACGGGGTCGCTTCATCACCCTGGATGGCCCGGGCATCGAGACCCGCCTGCGGGGCATCAACAATCACGGGGAAGTGACCGGCTGGTATCATGTGGCCGGCCAGCATCACCGCATCAACCATGGGTTGATCGCCACTCCCGCGGAATCCGAAGAGGATGGGGAAGACTAGCGGCAACACTTCCAGCCACCCTCAGCGCAGAGTCCGGAAGCACCCCATCCAAGGGCGAGATCGGTTATATTGGGCCGTCATTTGGCCACAGCTGGTGGGAGAGACCAAGGCGAGG
>DATFUQ010000299.1:0-2890 GCA_035260745.1 Lacunisphaera sp.
CCGCCGACCGCAGCGTGCTCGACCCCAGCTTCGTCACCAACCGCGTGTTGAGTTTCGAGTTCGTCGGCGGCCTGCGCATGAGCGACCCGCCCACCACGCCTGTCGCCTTCACCCGCGGCCTGCTCGCCACCGGCACCTGGAGCGCGGACAACGGCGCCTACAAGGACACCGGCGGCCACATCGCCTTTCTCGGTGGCAATATCCAGTTCTATCCCAACCTCACCGAGGCTGCGACCCAGCTGACACTCAACAACGGCCGCAAGGGCAGCTCCCTCCTCCAGGCCATGCCCTTCAACACCAACGCGGCCAATAATCCCCGGGTCTATGCCACGCCGCCCGCCGGCGTCGGCAGCCTCGCCGGCACCCCGGCCGAGAAGGCGCCCTGAGTCTGACGGAGGTCGGGCGGCTTGGCCCCAAGACGCCGAAGCGCGTTGAGGCAACGCGCTCCACCCTTTTGTCACCGCCGGGGGAAATGCTTGTTTTATGTCTTCACCTTGGCGCCGCCCGCCACCTATTCTGGCGCGCTCCACCCATGGCCACCACCGCACCCATTTACGTCATCGGCCACAAGAACCCCGACGCGGACTCCATCTGCTCGGCCATCGCCTACGCCGCCTTCAAGGAGGCGCGAGGGGAACGCGGCCACATCGCCGCCCGCTGCGGCAACTCCAACGCCCGCATCGACGCCATTCTCGAGCGCTTCTCCACGCCGCTGCCGCTGTATCTCAGCGACGTCTCGCCGCGCGTGCGCGACCTGATGGTCCCGCAGCCCCTCGCGGTGGAGGACGGCGCCACCTGCGCCGAGGCGCTCAAGCTCCTCGACCGGCATGAGATCTCGTTCCTCCCCGTGGTCACAGCCCGGAAAAAAGTCCTCGGCTCCCTCACCCTCGCGCAGCTCGGCCATTTCTTCATCCCGCGCCTCGACGAGCCCCGCGCCATGCGCCAGGTGCGCACCAGCCTCGCGCGCATCGTCCATTCGCTCTCGGCTTCCGTCCTCCACACCGTGGATGAGGACCGCCTCGAGGAGCTCTTCGTCCGCGTCGGCGCGATGGACATCGGCACGTTCTGGAAAATCTCCGAGAAGGAAAACATTCCGCCGGACCAGTCGCTCATCATCGTCGGCGACCGGCGCGACGTCCAGGAGCGCGCCATCGAGCTCGGCATCCGCGCGCTCATCATCAGCAGCAGCCTCCCGGTCGAACCCGCCATCGTCGCCCTTGCGAAAAAGAAGCGCGTCAGCATCTTCGTCAGTCCGCACGACACCGCCACGACCGCCTGGTTCGTGCGCACCGCCGCCACCATCGAGCGCCTCGTCGAGCGGGAGTTCACCGCGCTCAACGCCGACACCCGCATCGCGGAAATCCGCCGGAAATTCGCCCAGGGTTCGCCCTCCGCCATGATGATCACCAGCGAGGACGGCACGCTGCAGGGCGTCCTGACCAAGAGCGACCTCCTCAAGCCCGTGCCCACCCGCCTCGTGCTCGTGGACCACAACGAGCTGACGCAGGCCGTGCCCGGCGCCGACGAGGTCACCATCACCGAGATCATCGACCACCACCGCCTCGGGCCCATAGCCACGCCGCAGCCCATCCTCTTCCTCAACGAGCCCGTCGGCTCCACCTGCACCATCGTCGCCGACCTGTTCCGCCGCCACCACCTCAAGCCCGGCGCCGACCTCGCCGGCCTCATGATGGCCGGCCTCATCTCCGACACGCTGTTGCTCAAGAGCCCCACTTCCACGGCCAAGGATGCCGATGTGCTCGCCTGGCTCGAGTCGCACGCCGACATCAAGGGCAAGGCGCTGGCCAGGCTCATTTTCAGCTCGGGCTCGGTCATCATCACGACTTCGCCCGACAAGGTCGTGCGCTCCGACTTCAAGGTCTACGACGAGGAGGGTGTGCGCTTTGCCGTCTCGCAGGTCGAGGAACTCGGCTTCGACAACTTCTGGTCGCACGCCAAGGCCATGGCCAAGGCGCTCTCCGAGCTCCGCGCCGATGAGAAACTCGCCTTCGCCTGCCTGCTCGTCACCGACATCAATACGCAAAACTCGCTGATGCTCGTGAAGGGCGATCCCGAATTCATCCGCCGCATCTCCTATGCCCACGTCGAGCAGGACGAGATCTTCGACCTGCCGGGCGTCGTCAGCCGCAAGAAGCAGCTCGTTCCCTACCTGACCAGCCTGCTGCGCGAGATGACCGCCGACGGCGTCACGCCCTCCGCCACCAAGGGCCGGACCGCCGCGCCTTTCCGCCAGTCGTAAGCAGGCGAATTGCGCCATTGCCTTGCGGGGGCGGATTCCCCTTTTTTGGCGGGATGCCCGTTGAGCCCAACCCTCCCGCGCCCGCCCCGAGTGACTTCATCCGCGCGAACAGGTCGAGGTTCTCCGCGACGGTGCGGTTGCGCCACGGGCTGTCCTTGCCGGGCCGGTCGGGCGCGCCGCGGTATTTGTCGGTGTCCTCCGGGCTCAGGTCGCAGACGTAGGCCGCGCCGCCCTGGATGAGTGTGACCGCGTAGTCGTAGAGCTGGTCGAAGTAGCTCGAAGCTGAAAAAGGCTCGCTGTTCGCGCCCGGTGCCACGGGCGCAAGATAGTAATCGGGCCGGCCATTGGACGTGACCCGGGCGGCGGTGGCGCCCTTGGGCTTGAAGCCGAGGCAGTGGCCGGCCCAGCCGGCGATGAGCCATTGCACATCGGCGGTGATGGAATCCACATACTCGGTCTCCTCCTTGGCCGGGTTGGTGTCGTCGAAGCGGAGGTTGCACTGGCCATCATGCTCCCGGGCGATGCCGAAGTTGAGGCAGATGGACTTGGCGTGGCCGATGTGCAGGTAGCCGTTGGGCTCGGGCGGGAAGCGCGTGACGATCTTCGCGTAACGCTTCGCGGCGACATCCG
>DATFUQ010000300.1:0-4712 GCA_035260745.1 Lacunisphaera sp.
CCTGAAAAGGCTTTCCTAGCCGGGGACCGCCGCTAGCCTGACGGCCTTCATCGCATGAAGCTTTCCATCGTCATCCCCTGCTACAACGAGCGAAACACCATCCACCAGATCGTGGCGGCGGTGCGGGCGGCCCCGGTGGCGGACAAGGAGATCATCGTCGTGGACGACTGCTCCTCCGACGGCACGCGCGAGCTGTTGCGGGCGGAGATCGAGCCGCTGGTGACGCGGGTCATCTACCACGACGTGAACCAGGGCAAGGGCGCGGCGTTGCGCACGGGCTTCGCGGCCGCGACCGGCGACGCCGTCATCGTGCAGGACGCCGACCTCGAATACGACCCGCAGGAATACCCGCGGCTGCTGAAACCGATGCTCGACGGCAAGGCCGACGTGGTCTTCGGCTCGCGCTTCATGGGCGCCGAGGCGCACCGCGTGGTTTATTTCTGGCACATGGCGGGCAACCGCTTCCTCACCCTGCTCTCGAACATGTTCACCAACCTCAATCTCACGGACATGGAGACCTGCTACAAGCTGTTCCGCCGCGAGGTGCTGCAAAAAATCAAGATCGAGGAGAACCGCTTCGGCTTCGAGCCGGAGATCACCGCCAAGATGGCCCGGCTCGAGGGCTGCCGCATCTACGAGGTCGGCATCTCCTATTACGGCCGCACCTATGCCGAGGGCAAAAAAATCGGCTGGCGCGACGGCTTCCGCGCCATCTACGCCATCGTGAAATACAACCTCGGTTGAGCGGCCACCGGCACCCCGGCGTGCCCGAATATTAAGTTTCATTTCACGGTTCGGCCGCTTGCACTGGCCGCGCGCATCTGTCTCAATTTCGCCCACCATGGCACCGCCCCCGCCCCCACCCGCCGTCACGGTTGTCATCCCGATTTTCAATGAAGAACAAGTGCTGCCCGAATTGCTGGCGCGCCTGACCGCGGTCTTTGACGCCAGCCGGACAGTGCAGTGGGACGTGCTGCTGGTCGATGACGGCAGCCGCGACCGCTCCACGGAACTGATCCGGGCCCACGCGGCGCGCGATTCGCGCTTTGCCCTGCTCGAACTCAGCCGCAACTTCGGCTTCCAAGCCGCCATTGCCGCCGGGCTGGCCCATGCGCGCGGCGACGCGGTGATCACGATGGATGCCGACCTGCAGGATCCGCCGGAATGCATGCCCGAGCTGGTCGCCAAGTGGCGCGAAGGCGCCGAGGTGGTGCGGGCCGTGCGCCGCTCGCGACAGGAAACGGGCCCGCGACGGCTCGGCATGGATTTCTTTCACGCGATCTTCAACCGGGTGTCGGATTTTCCGATCGAGTCCAACGCGGGCACTTTCGGCCTGATGGACCGGACCGCGCTGGACGCCTTGAACCAACTGCCGGAGCGCAACCGCTTTTTCCCCGGCCTGCGCTCGTGGGTGGGATTTCAAACCGCGGAGATCCAGTATGATCGCCAGGAACGCGCCGCGGGCCAGCCGCAGCAAACCTTCCGCCGGCTGCTCCGCTATGCCACGGACGGGGTGTTCAGTTTTTCCTACCTGCCCCTGCGACTGCTGACCTACTCCGGGATCTTCATCGCGATCATGGGTTTTGCCGCCGCCGTCTTTTACGCCGTGCGCCGCCTCCTCAACATCGAAACCGCCCCGACCGGTTACACGACCCTGGTTACGATCGTGCTGTTTCTCGGCGGCGTGCAGCTGATCGGCATCGGCGTGCTGGGAGAATACCTCGGACGCGTCTATGACGAGGTGAAGCGCCGGCCGCTTTTTCTGCTCCGCCGGAACCAAGGGCCCACGCCCGGGTCCACGCCCGCCCCCAGGGCGAAAGACTGATGCACCGCCTGCGCGTGCCGGGTTTGCTGATTTTGGCGGCGGGGCTGGCGGTCACCGGCTGGCTGCTGATGAGCACCAACTTCATGATTCACGACGATGAAGGCTATGTGCTGCTCAGCGTGAAGAATTTTTCCGAGCACGGCCGACTCTACGATGAAGTCTTCACGCAGTACGGCCCGGTCCCCTTCCTCTACTACGACAGCCTGCATCGCGTGCTGGACTGGCCGGTCACCAATCTGCTGGGCCGCACCATCACGCTGCTGCATTGGATCGGAGCGGCCCTGGCCGCCGGTCTGATCGCGTGGCGGCTTTCGTCGCGCTACTGGACGGCGCTGTTTACGATGGTGGCGGTCTTCGGCTACCTCTGGCAGATGACCTGGGAGCCGCCGCACCCGGGCGGGTTGATTGCGCTGATAACCGGCGCCGGCCTGGCCGGCGCCGTCGAGGCTGTGTGGCGCGGTCGAACGGGAATCACCACCCTGCTGCTGGGCCTGGTTGGCGCCGCACTGATTCTTACGAAGATCAACGTCGGGCTGTTCTGGGGCTGTTCGGCGGGGGCGTTTCTTCTGCTGGGCACCGGCGATGCCGCCAATCGCGGACGCGGCGCCTGGCTCGCCGCCACCGGGTTGGCCCTGCTGCCATTTATATTGATGCGCCCGCTGCTCGGCGAGGCGTGGGTGTTGAATCTGGCCGTGCTGTCGGCGCTGTCGGGCGTGGCCGTATGTGTGCTGCTGGCGGCGGAATCGGCGCCGGTCTTTCGCGGCCGCGACTGGCTGGCCGGACTCGGTGGCTTTATCGGACTGGGTGCGGTGATCGTCGGCGCCATCCTGGCGCGGGGCACGAGCCTGCGGGGCCTGCTCCACGGGGTGCTGTTGGATCCGCTCCGGCATCCGGTCAATTTCCACTTTGGCTTCACCGTGCAGCCGATGGCATTGGTCACACTCGGTGTGACCGTTATCCTGGCCGCGCTCTGGCGCTGGCGACCGTCCCTCCGGGCGCAGCTTGCGGATGTCGTGGCGTGGCTGCGGCTGCTGACCCTGGGCTGCTTTGTCTGGCACGCGCAGACCTGGCTGACCGTTTATGGCGTGGGCTACGCGATCAGTTATGTGCTGCCGCTGACACCGCTTTTCTTGCTGCCCCTGGCCGAAGCTCCGGCCGGCGACCGCCGCCGCCTCGCCGCCGGCCTGGTTGCGCTGGTGGGCATGGGGCAGGTGCTGCACGCCTACCCAGTCACGGGCACGCAAATGGCGTGGGGCTCCTTTCTTCTGCTGCCGCTTTATGTCAACGGGCTCTCCGACGCCACGGCGCACCTCGCCCGCCGCCTGCACCGGTCGTGGTTCGAAGCGGCCATCGCCACCGTGGCGCTCGGCACCGCCGGACTGCAGGCCGGGCTTCTGCTGGATCAAGGCTGGCAGCGCTGGCGCACCTCGGATCAGCTGAATCTACCCGGCGCCGAGTCGGTCCGTCCGCCGGAAAACGTCCGCTACGCCCTCCGCATTCTCACCGCCAATGCCGAGTTGCACGCCGATCTCCTCTACTCGCGGCCCGGCATGTTCAGCTTCAATCTCTGGAGCGGTGTGCCCACCCCGACGCTGCGCAACGCCACCCACTGGTTCTGGCTGCTCAGTCCCGGCGACCAGCAGGCCATCATCGCCCGCCTGCGCGCCGAGCCCCGCTCGGCGATAATCAGCAGCCAGGCCCTGATCGATTTCCTGGATCAGAAAATGCACATGACCATTACCGGCCCGCTGAACGACTTCATCCGCTCGCACTACCGCCCGCTCTTCACCGTGACCGGATATGAGTTTCTTGTGCCGCGGGCCAGCTCCGCCGTGCCCTTTTACGTCGCGCATAATTTCCAACGGGCGGCCGGAGCCACCGGGCTCGAATCGGCCATGATCACCGTCAACGTCGCCACCCAGGCCACGGTCACCCGCATCGTGCTCCGCGATGTGCGCGAGCCCGCGCGCATCCTGCGCCAGTGGCAGGCGGACAACTCCCGGGCGACCCTCGGCCGGATCAACGCCACGGGCCAGTCGGCCGGCGCCCCGCAACCGTGCCCGTGGCCGCTCCAAATCGACGGACTCCGCCAGCTGCGCCTGTATCACGATCTCCCCCTGCCCGCCGACCGGGCGGAATTGCAGCTCGTTTTTCTCGATGCCGCCGGACGGCCGCTGTTCGAAGCCTGTTACCAGGAGCCCGTCACCGCCGCCGCGCCACCAGCAGGAGGCTGACGCCAAACGGGAACGGCAGCCGCCAGTAAGCCGGCCGCACGAACAGCCAGCGCAGCAGCGCATTCAGCCAGGGCGGGGGTATTTTATCCTCGGTCCGCACCTCGCCTCCCGTTCGCGGAAACCATTTCCGCCACTTGCGCACGAGCCAGACCCCCGGATAAACGGCGACATTGGTGTAGTTCACATGGAGCAACTCCCATTGCGCCGGAGGAAACAGCGCCGTGAGCTGCGCGCGGGAGTAACGCCGGAAATGATGCAGGGCGACATCCCAGTCGCTCCAGAGCGCCATGCCTGCCGGCACCGTCACCAGCGCCACCCCGCCCGGTTTCAGGAGCCGGTGAAACCCCGTCACGACCGCGTGGTCATCCGGCGTGTGTTCCAGCACGTCAAGGGCCGTGACGTAATCGAGCGAAGCATCGGGCAGCGGCACGCGGTCGCCCGCCAGGCTGAGAATCTGGTCGGGGCGGAAGCGGGCTCGCAGCAGGCGCAACGCCTCCTCATGGTCGTCAAGCACCAGCACCTGGCAGTGCGCTTCCATCTCCTGGGCAAACCGGCCGGTGCCGGCCCCGCAATCCAGCAGCCGGTCCTCCGCACGCGGCGGGCCGACCCGGAGCAGCCAGCCGCGGGCGAAATCCCGCTTGCCGGCGTAATAC
>DATFUQ010000301.1:0-6002 GCA_035260745.1 Lacunisphaera sp.
GATCCGGAAGACGAGCCAGCCATCCCTCTCGGCCGACCGGGCCTTGAATTCGAACCTGCGGCCCGGATCCCGGATGGCCGACTCCGCCACTACATCCAGCTTGGCCCCCTTGCAATAGAGCACATGCATTACCGGATCAACCGGCATGCCGACTCCTTCCGCAACCGACGCGACCCCGTTGATCCCCACAAAAATACCCGCGAGTTTGATCCAGATCTCCCCGCCCGGTAACAATTCCAAACCCCGGGGGCCGAGGCGGGCGTTACGCACATACATCGCCGACGGGTTCCAGTCGGCGGGCAGAACCGCTGCGCGCATGGCGGCATTGGCCGGTTCCGCATCGCGCGCCCACATTTGCAACATGGGCGGAACCTCGGGCCCGTCCACAGAATGCAGCACGTTCAAGTCCCGCCAGCCCGCGACCACCCGACCGGCCAACTCCGGCGGCACGGTGACCAAAAACCGCAACGGTGATCCACCGCAATCCACCGGAAAAGGCACGATGATTTCCGACTGCGCCTCCGGCAGGTTCACCTCGGCGGACCAGCGCGGATAATAATTCCCTCCCGCCACAGAAAACACCTCGAAACGCACTTTTGCGGCCACCGGGGCGGTTTTCCCCGGCACGCGGCACACCACCGCTTCACCCTGGGCGCGGTTGCTCGGCGCGGTGAGCATCATTTCACCCGCGCCGTGGTCCACCCCGAGGAAGCTGCGTCCGGCGAACAGGGTTTGCAGCTTCAGCTCGAATGAAATGAGCTGGGTGGAGTTCACATTGCCGCCAAACGCGCGGAGAAATTCCAGCGGCTGCCAGGACACGACCCCCGGCGGCTGCTTGTCGTAGCGGAACCAGGCCGGACCAACCCGCCGTAAAATATATTTCTCGGCCAATTCCGGCGTGATCACGGGCCCCCAAACATCCCTCGCCTCCGGCACCAGCACATGGCGATAGGGTCCGGCCGGCGCGAAGGCATCCAGCAACCGGGCCTCTTCCACGGCGCCATAACTCGTCCCCCCGTGCAGCCACAGCGGCAGGCCCGGGATTTTTAAGGCCGGCCATGGCCGTTGCAGCCATTCCAAGCCCGGTCCGTAATACACTGCAGCTTTCTCCTCCGCGGACAGGCCGGCCCGCCAGCGCGCCGCACCGGACATGGACGCACTTATCTCCGGCGGAACGAAAGTGTCCCGCAGGTATGCAAAATCCGGCGCGATGTTCTCCCCAGCAACATAATCCGTCCGCGGCGCTTGCGAATACCCGAACTGCGAACGCTGGCCCTGCCACGCGGACTGCCACGCGATCGCCCCGACCGCCAGCGCGGGAAAAAACAGGCCCCCGTAAAACAGCCGGCCGCTGCAACGCAGCCCGAAGCCCAGCCAGAGCGAGGCAACGAGCGCGAACCACGCTCCCATCGCCACATAGGCGATCTCATAATTGGTCGCGAGCAAGCCCGCGCCTGAGGCCGCGGCGAAAAGGGCGGCCGCGATCACCCAGCCGCCTTGCCGCCAGCCGAGGGCACGGATCCCCGCCACCACGAATGCCGCGGTGACCGCCACCCCCACCGCACCCAACTGTGGCACGGGCAACAGTCCGTAGTAGTCGTGTCGGGTTGAAAAATAAAATTTCCAGTGCAGCGCGGCCGTGAGGTCACCCGTCCGGCCGCTGAACGGCAGGGCCACCACATTATACCACAAGGCGCCCGGGGAAGCGTGCGTCCACGCCAGTTCAAGCCCCACCGGAATAAGGAGACCGCAAATTGCTAGGCCGATCACCGTCGCGCCAACACGTGACCAGTCCGCCTTGCGGGTGAAACCATGGAGCAGGGCCCACGCGAGCACGCCGCAGACCGCGACCAAATGCGCGTTCAATTTCGTGATGCCGCCGATCACCAGCGCCACGACCGTCAGGCCATGCCACGCCCATTGCGACCGGCGCCACACCGGCGCCACCGCCGCCGTGCACGCAGCGACCGCGATGCAGATGGCTCCCACGCAATTGTGCCAGATGATCGTATGCTGCGCGACGGTCATGCACGCCATCGCGCCAGCCATGGCCACCGCTGTCCCCGCGGGCCAACAACGCAAAAAAATGCCTGCCAACACCGTCATGCCCAGCACCACCAGCGCCGCCGCCCCCCAAGTCATCGCCTGGTAGGTTCCGTCACCCAATTTTTCGGCCCAGCCATTGAACAGGAATGTGCCCGACTGGATCGGCGTCACAAAATCCACAAAGGGCCGTTCCCCGGCCTCGATGCGACCCACGCCGGACATCACCAAGCCGTAATCGTAGAAATCCCGCAGGTAATGGTGATTCCGCCACCACGGCGCCAAGGTGATGAGGGCGACAAGCACCATCAGTGTCCAGGACTGCCAGGTGAAGCGAGTTCGGACAACAGGGCTGCTTTCCATGACGGAGTGAGCAAACAATCCCGCGAGGGTCGGGCAAGTGCGTTTTGCTCTATGGCGGTTTTCCAGCCATGGATTGCATGACTCGTGCTCGGGGGGTGTTGCCGGCCGGCCAGGAACGCGCCACGCCAATCCCCGGCTTGCGGTTCGGACTTCCCCCGCAACGATACCCGGGCGACCCTGCATGCCATCCCTGATCAGATCATTTCCCTCCTGGGCCGCGCCCGGCGCGAGACATAACTGATGACGCCAGTTCCCCCATCCGGCCGGAGATCCCTCACGCTCGCGCTGTTCGCCACACTATTGGTTGTGACCTCGCTCTGGCTGCGGTGGCCAACCTTTGGTTTCAGCCTTTGGAACGTGGACGAGGCGATCCACGCCGCGGCGGCCCGCACCATCCTCGACGGCGGCGTGCTCTATCGTGACGCCATCGACCAGCGCACGCCCCTTTCCTATTATGCGGTGGCCGCGATCTTTGCCGTCTGCGGTGAAAACAACCTGTGGGCGGTCCGCTGCTTCATTGCCCTGCTCATCGCCGGCACGGCCTGGCTGCTCTTTTTCGCCGGCCGAACCTTGCGCGATGCCGCCGCGGGCCTCGCCGCCGCCACGCTCTACGTGCTGCTTTCCACCGGCGTCCTTTTCCAGGGTGACGCCTTCGCGGCGAACACCGAGTGGTTCGTGGCGTTCTTCTCCAGTGCCGCCGCCGTGGTTTTTCTGGCGGGCGGCCCGTCCGCGGCGCCGCGCAGGGTTTTTGTTGCCGGCCTTCTGCTCGGCTGTTCCTTTCTCTCCAAGCAGCCCGCGTTGCTTGATCTCGCCGCCCCCGGATTCGCGCTGGCTTACGCTGGCTGGCGGCAATCGCTCCCCCGCCGCCGTCTGCTGTTCCAGTTTCTCGCGCTGGCGGCGGGCTGGCTCACACCTGTCCTCTTGGCGCCCGTCTATTTTGCTGCGCATGGCGCCCTGCGTGATTTTCTGTTCTGTGCCTGGACTTACAATCTCTCTTACTATGGTGCAGAAATCACGACCGCCGCCCGTTTTGCCTCCGGGGTCGTGCCCTTTCGCCTGATCGGCGCCACGCAGCCCTGGCTGTTCGGCCTCTGGGCCACCGGCGCCGTGGTGACGCTGCATCGGCTGCTGCAACGCAACCCCACCCCGGCGGAAACAGCCGCCAACCCCGGCCGGTTGTTTCTCACCGCCTGGTCGCTGGCCGGCCTGGCCGGGGCGGCCTCGGGCGGTCGCGGTTTCGACCATTACTCCATCCAATTCCTCGCTCCTTTCTGCCTGGGCGCGGGCTTGGTCTTGGCGCAACTGGCCGGCTGGGCCTGGTCTGCCGCCACCCGCTGGCCCGGCCGGATCATCGCAGCGATTCTGCTGGCCGTCGTTGTGTTTGCGGCGGGATCGGCCGCGCTGTCCGCCCGGCGGCGCACCGTGCCCGAGGATGCGTCGCTCCGTGTCTCGGCCTATATCCGCGCGCACAGCGCCCCCGAGGACCGGATTTTTGTCTGGGGCTTTCATCCCGACATTTACCTTTTTGCCGATCGCCGGCCGGCCAGCCGCTACCTCTACGCCTCGTTTGTCACGGGCCTCATTCCGTGGACCAACACGGCCCCCGAACGCGACACTGCGTATGCCATCGTGCCCGGAGCGCTGGAAAATCTGCTGCACGATCTGGCCGGCCGGCCGCCGATCTTCATTGTCGACTGCAGCGCGGGACCCAACCGCCGCTGGCAGAAATATCCCCTGGAAAAATTCCCGACCCTGCAGGATTTCATCCGCCGTCGCTACCAGATGGTGGAAGCCGGGCAGTTTGTGCTCCAGGGTTTCCGCCTCTTCCAGCTGCGCCCACCAGGGGAGCCGGCGGAATCTCTCTCGGGCCCGCCCGAGCTTCCGGCTGAAGTTACGTCCACCCTCCAACTGGGTATGCTCGCGTCCGCCCTGACCCCCATCCGGGCCAGCGCCAAATACGGGGCCAGCCGATCGATGGTGGATGGCCGGCTCGAGTATTTCGCCCATGCTCCTTCCTCGATCATTTATCGGGTGCCGGCGGGTGCCACGACCCTGCGGGGTGGCTTCGGCATCAAGCCAGCGGCCTATGCGCCGGAAAAGAAGGATCCGACGGATGGCGCGGAGTTCATCATCCGGTGGCGGCCGGCCGGAGGCCGCGAGCAGGTTCTACTGCGCCGGCTCCTGCGTCCGCGGGAAGAACCCGCCGATCGGGATGTGCAATCCTTCCGTGTCGGCCTGCCCGCCCATCAGGGCGGCGAGCTTGAACTGGACATCGGCCCCGGTCCGGCTGATATCGCCGCCAGCGACTGGACCTTCTGGACCGATCTGCTTTTGGAAAACACCCCCTAGACGCGCCTCCAGCCCGCATTCAACCAAGTTCCGCCCACCATGGATTCAGCCACTACCACACCCGCCAAACCCTCGCCGCTCGACTGGATATTCCGGATCCTGGGCTTCGTGGTTCTGACTGCGGTCGCATTCTGCCTGCCGCTGTTTCCCACGATGGAACTCGATTCGTCGTGGCGCATGGCGATAGGCAAATTCTTCGTGGAGGGCCGGCAATTCGGCAAGGAAGTGGTGTTCACCTACGGTCCGCTGGGCTGGGCCATGGGCAAAACCTACTGGGGCGGACAATGGGCGGGCCTCATTGGCTGGCACGTGGTGCAGTCCGTGGTGTTTGTCGCCGTCGTTTACTGGCATGCCTTTCGCCTGTCCGGCTACTCCCGCGTGTTCTTCCTCCTCTTCTTTTTTCTCTTCGGCCTGTCTTATCAGGATGCCATGCATCACTCCATCATGGCCCTGGCGGGAATGGAATTGATCCGGCGCAGCCCCGGCTCCTGGCGCTGGAGCTCGGCGGCCTTGCTCGCCCTGCTGGCGGTTCTCTCGCTGGTCAAGTTCACCAACATGCTGCTCGGGTTCTTTCTGGTGCTGCTGGCCGGCGGATTGGAGCTGGGAAAAACCCGCCGCCTTTCCGGCCTGCGCCTGCCGGCTCTGTTCCTGGGCTTGTTTCTCCTGGGCTGGGTGCTCTGCGGCCAGCATCTGGGCAACCTGCCGGCCTACCTCCGCAGCTCGTGGGAGATCAGCCAGGGTTATCAGGACACCATGGGTGCCTCCTGCCCGCCCGTCCAACTCTACCTGGGGCTCACGGTGGCCGGCCTGATGATCGCTTATTTGCTGATCAACCTGGCAACCCACCCCGACCGCCTGCGGGGAATTGCGCTCACGCTGGGCGCCACCGCCTACATCTACCTCAACTGGAAACATGGTTTCATCCGCGCCGACGGCCATCAAATCGGGTTCTACTACGCCGTGCTGACGGTCATCGTCTGCTCGCCCTTGCTGCTGGAGGACGCTCCCCGCCCCCGATGGCTGAAGCGCCTGCTCCTCGTCTCGGCCGGCCTGCTGTCGCTGATCAGCATGGAAATGGTTCTGCCCGGCCTGGTCCGCGGGGCGCTGGCCGCGGCCCAGGACAAGGTGAACCTGCATCTTTCCTTCGCCGGGGGCAAAGCGTATACCCGGGAGCTTTACGACGGGCGGCTTGAGGCGGAATCAAACGCGATTGAACTGCGCAAGACCAAGTCCACGGTCGGCCGGTC
>DATFUQ010000302.1:0-2214 GCA_035260745.1 Lacunisphaera sp.
TGGAAGGTGCTGGCGTCGCGCCTTGCGGTCATGTGGAACCATTCCCTCGGAGTCATGGCCGGGCTTGTCCCGGCCATCCACGTCTTTCTAGCTGAAAGCTCGGAAGAAAGACGTGGATGCCCGCGACAAGCGCGGGCATGACGATTGAGGGGCTACTGTTCCGGCTCTGATGAAAATTTTTGCAACACCCAGCCCTGTTCGCACGCGCACACGCACTTATGTTGAAAACGTCGCCGGGCTGGTTCGACCATTGTCTGCGAGCGCCTGCCGGCTGCGGTTTGACGGTCTGGAGCCCATGTGACGCTGTTTGCTGGCGAGGCCAGCCACCTCAAGAGACAACGCGCAGGTCAAGCTGCTGGCTTTGCGGCGGCGGCAATTGCCGCCGCGGCGCTTATTGGCTGGTGGGCCGGGCTGCCGCTGCTGTCGAGCTGGAGCCCGGGCTTCGCCACCATGAAACCGGTGACGGCTTCATGCCTCGCCGCCCTCGGCCTCGCGCTCGTGCACCCCGGCAGGGACTGGCGTTTCGCATTCGCGGTCGGGGTCGGGGTGGCCGCCCTCGCTGTGCTCGGCCTGGGTGTGGTCCTGTTCAACCTCGAGCTTGGCATTGACCGCTGGCTGGCGCCGGGGGACGCCTCATTCCGGACAGCAGCGACCTCATACCGGGTGATAAATGCGGCGACGCTGGGGATGGCGCTCGCGGCCAGCTCGCTCGCGCTCAGCCGTTTCGAGCGGTTCCGCTTAGCCGCCACCCTGCTCGGCGGCCTCGCCGGCGCCATCGCGCTGTTCGGCGTGCTCGCCTACCTGACCGGCATCGACACGCTCTACGGCTCGAAAGTCCGGCCGCCCGCGCTGCCGACTGCCGTTGGCCTGCTCTGCGTCGCCGCCGGGATCATCTTGCGGATCGGAGCGATGCCCGCGCTCCGCAAGCCGCGGCCGTTGTGGCACCTGCTGGTCGTGCTCGGATGCGCGATCATTACGCCGCTCCTGCTGTTCGGCGCGTACGCGGGAGTCAGCATCGGCGACGCGCAGTTCGACGAAGTCCGCAAAGAGCTGAGGAGTGAGGCACGTACTTTGTCGGCGGAAGTCGACCGTGAGATCATCGGCGAGATCGGGAGACTGGAGGCATTAGCCGCCTCGCCGTCGCTGCGCCAAGGCGACTTCGCCTCCTTCCAGCACCAGGCCGAGGCCTCGCTGGCCTTGCAGCAAAGCGGCAACATCATGCTCGTCGATCGCGACATGCGGCAGCTTGTCAATACCTGGGCGCCCTTCGGCACGCCGCTGGAAAAGGCGGCCGTTCCGGAACCCACCCAGAGAGCTCTCGCAACCGGTAAGCCGCAAGTCACCGGCCTGTTCATGGGTTCCGTCGTCAAACAGTTCATGTTCGGCATCATCGTGCCCGTAGAGATCGACGGCGAGGGCCGCTACGCTCTCGTCAGGTCGCCTGATCCGCACACCCTTGAACGCCTGGTCGCCGCAAATGAACTGCAGGCAGGTTGGCATGCGGTGGTTGCCGACGCCGCCCATCACATCATGGCGGAATCCCAACCGGAGGATGGGTTCATCGGTCAGGAGCTGCCGCCGTCCCAGTGGCACCGGGCAGGACCCGACGGCGTATTCGAGTTTGTCGACTCCAAAGGCCAATCATCGCTTGAGGCCTACGCGCGGTCGGATTTGACCGGCTGGGAAATCGCCGTGTGGGAGCCCACGGCCCTGCTCGAGGCTCCGGTTCGGGCGCTGTGGTGGACCATCGGCTTGACGGCGTTGCTGGCGCTTGGGCTGGTCGTTGCCTTGGCCTCATGGCTGGGCCGGATTATCGCGCGCGCGGTCGGCCAGGCGGCCCGCGCCGCACTCGCTTCGGGAGAGGGCGGCCCGCTGTCGCCGGGCGGAACGCCCGTCGCCGAGGTCAACACGCTGATGGCGGAGCTTCGACGGACCGCCGCCAGGCGACAGGCAGCAGACGATTTGCTGCGTGAGAGCAAAGATCGCCTGCAGCTCGCCCTCAATGCAGCCCAGCTCGGGTGGTACCAGTACGATCCGCGTCATCACGTGTTCTCAGGCGATACGCGCGCTCAGGAAATTTTCGATTTTGCCGACAATGAGGCGGCCAAGGAAGAGATCATGAAGCTCGTGCATCCGGACGACTTGGAACGGGTTTCGGCGGCCCTTGAGGCGGCGCTCAATCCCGCGGATCCGAGGCGCTCCGCGACCGAGTTC
>DATFUQ010000303.1:0-11675 GCA_035260745.1 Lacunisphaera sp.
TCCCCGGCGTGTAGGCACGCGCCATCGTCTGGTAGAAATGGTGGTGCGTGTTGACCAGGCCCGGAGTGGCGATGCCGCCACGGGCATCGTGCACCTCCGCTCCGGCCACCGCGGGCGGCGCCCCTGTCCCGACCGACGTGATGAAACCATTCTCCGCGAGCAGCCACGCATCACGCAACACGGTGCGGGTGGCGTTCAGGGTGACGAGATAACCGATGTTCTTGACGAGCAGCTTGGGCATGGCGGGTCAGGCGACTTCGTCCTCAGCCCGCGGGACCGTGATGAACTTGGCCAGCAGAAAAACCAGTGCCGCCAGGGCATAACCGAGCGCGGCGCCGCCGGCCGGAAACAATGCCCGCCCGGGCGTCCAGGTGCCGCTCACCCACGCCAGCAGCGGCAGATCGATGACCGTGTCGCGCCCGGTCAGCGCGTAGGAGTGCATCAGCCCCGACAGCGCCAGCACCGCGCCCACCCCGCACCACGCCGCGGCGCGCAGCCACCGCCGGTCGATGATGCACACCACCACCGCCGACCAGATCATCGCCGAATAAAGAAACCCCTGCTCGAGGGCGAAACCGCCGCCGAGGTAGGCGCCGGCCGCGTGTGCCGCCGCCACCAGCGGGGCGCCCAGCACGGCACCACCCGCGCCCACGGACGTCTTCACGATCAGCATGGCCCACGCCGCCAGGGCCGGGAGCAAGCCGACCACGACCGCCGGGTAGTATTTCTTCTCCGTCACCTCAAAGGCCTGCGCCGCGATGATGACGCCGATCCACAGGATGATCGCGATGCCCGCCTCGGCCGGGATCAGCCACGTCAGTGCCGCCATCGCTCCCGTCAGGCAGACGAGCGTGATCCCCAGGCCGTTCAACACCGAGTAACCGGCGCGCGCCCCGAGTTTCTTCCAGGCCGGGTGCCCGATGTAGATCGACGACGGGAAGGGCGATCCGAAGCACGCCGCCGCGATGGTGCCGAGACCGTTGATCACAAGACTCGGCCGCACCGGATAATTGTCGCCCGCGGCCGCCGCCGACTCGATGTTCTGCAGCGACGCCAGCACGCCGAGCAGGCCGATGGGAATCACCACCGACAGGTAGGCGACGATGTGTCCGCCAAAGAGGGCCGACCACAGCTCACCCAGCACGGGCACCGGGAAATAGATCTTGAAATGCGCCAGCGGCTGCGCCTCCGGCCCCCCGACCGGCGCCAGCCCCGTGGCCCAGGCCAGCGCCGTGCCCACGACCAGCAGCACGACGGTCGCCGGCAGGCCCCCGCGAAACTTCACCCGGCCGAAAAAGACGATGAACACGAGCATCAGCATCACCAGACCGGTGACCGGCGCCGCGAACGCCTGGAAAAGGAAGGACAGGCCGAGGAAACCCAGCCCGACGCCCGCGAGCGTCGCCAGCATGGCGGCCGGGGGCGTATGCCGGCGGATTTTCTCCGCGAAGAACGCGCACCCGAACTCGATCAGCCCGCCGATGAAGCACGCCACCAGGCCCGCGTGCCACGCGAAGCGCTCCGGGTCGGCCATGCCCTGGGCGATGGCCAGCTGCTTGGCCGGCAGCATCACGAGAAACACATGCGCGAACAGCCCGGGTGTGCTGATGCCGTAGGGCAGCGCCGTGACATCGGCGCGCCCCTCGCGCTTCGCAAGCTGCACCGCCTGCCAGGCGTAGAAGATGTTGCCGACGAGAAACGAGATCGCGACTCCCGGCAGAATCCGGCCGTAGATCAGCTCCGGCGAGAACCCCAACACGCCGGTGCAGAGCGGCGCGAGGATGAGCAGCTGCACCAGGTTGTTGATGAAGGCGACGACGAAGCCTTCGCCGTCCCCGCGCGAAAACCACTTCATGACCGGGCGGCCGCCGCGAGGCAGCCGGTGAAATAAACGGTCCAGCGCGCCGCCGCCGCCGCCGCGGTCTGGCCAAGCTTGCGGTAGTCGTTGCCCGGATTCGACTGGGTGCGGTTGCTGCCCGCACGGAAGACGATATGCGGCACGCGGAGCTGCGTGCAGACCTGCGCGATGGCCGCGCTCTCCATTTCCATGATGTCCGGATTCAGCTTTGCCTGCATGTCCGCGATCTTGGCGTCCGACACGCCGAACATGTCGCTGGCTGACACCACGCCGGTCAGAACGCGCGGCCGGTAGGTCTCACCGTTGACGGTGACCGGTTCGGCCGCGTAGCCGGCGATGGCGGCGCGGGCGAGTTGCAGCAGCCGCGGGTCCGGCCGGTAATACCACGAGGTCATCTGCCCGGCGAGCGGGCCACGCACCTTGCGGTAGACCATGCCCTGGTCCGTCAGGCTGCCGGCGGCGTGGTGGATTGTCTTGGTCGAGATGACCGTGTCGCCCGTGCGGAGGCGCGGATTGAACCGCGAGCCCGTGCCCGAGACGAGCACCTCGGCCGGCCGGAATGCCTGGATGAACAGCGCCGTGACCATCGCGCCATTGGTCACACCGACCCCGGTCACGGCCGTGACGATCCGCCGGCCGCGCAGCACGCCGGTCATATAAGGAAAGCAGGCCAGCCGGCCTCGCTTCGGTTGCTTAAGGTGCGCCTGGATGAGGCGGATTTCGGAAGGCATGGCGCTCAGGATCAACGTGAGCGCGGGGGCGGACTTGGGCATGGCCAACGCCTACAGCAAAACCCTTACCAAGCCACACCGATTTGCGCATCCGGCGATTGCGTTCCAAAACAAACCGTGTTCACTCGGCCGCTCGCCATGATCGAGGTCGAAAATCTCACGCGGGTGTTCCGCACCTACAAGAAGCAGCCCGGTTTCTGGGGCGGCGTGAAGGGCCTGTTCAAGCGCGACTTTGAGGAGACGCGCGCGGCGGACGGGGTCAGCTTCAGCATCAAGGAGGGCGAACTGGTCGGTTTCCTCGGGCCCAACGGCGCCGGCAAGACCACCACGCTCAAGATGCTCTCCGGCCTCATCATCCCGACCAGCGGCACGGCGCGCGTCGCGGGCTTCGACCCCACCAAGCGCGAGAACGCCTACCGCCGGCTGTTCGCCCTGGTGCTCGGCCAGAAAAACCAGCTCTGGTGGGACCTGCCGGCCGTCGAGTCGTTCTACCTGCTCCGCGCGATCTATGGCCTGCCCGCCGACCAGTTCAAGGCGACGCTCGACGAGCTCGTGGCCCTGCTCAACGTCGGCCCGAAGCTCAACGTCATGGTGCGCGAGCTCTCGCTCGGCGAGCGCATGAAGATGGAGCTGATCGCCGCGCTGCTGCACCGCCCGCGCGTGCTCTTCCTCGACGAGCCGACCATCGGCCTCGACGTCGTGTCGCAAAAGGCCGTGCGCGAGTTCCTGCTCGACTACAACCACCGTTACAAGACCACCATCCTGCTCACGAGCCACTACATGGCCGACATCTCGTCCCTCTGCGAGCGCGTCATCGTCATCGACCACGGCAAGAAAATCTACGACGGCGGCCTCGACCGCATCGCCGGCGCCGGCGCGCGGCAGCGCATCATCAAATTCCGGCCGCGCGACGGCTCCTTCCCTGCCGGCTGGTCGCCCGCGCACGGCGTGTGCAAGGTCTGTGATGACGGCGAGATCCTCCTCCACGTTCCGAGTGAGTATGTCACCGCCGTGTGCCAGCAGATTCTCACGCAGGGCGCCGTGGACGACATCACCATCCAGGACGTGCCGCTGGAGGATGTCATCACCGAGCTGTTCTCGCGCGGGGTCGCGGCGGCCGGAAAATAACGATTATTTAGCAAACCCACCCCCTTCTCCCAGCGGCGCGGGCAAGCTTCGGATTGCCAAACTGAGGGGGCGACTCCAGCCTGCCCCCGCAGTTCCACCCATGCTCGACACCCCGCCGACCTCACCCGCCACCGCCTCCACGCGCCCCAAGGTGCTCGTCATTGACGACGAACTGGGCCCGCGCGAAAGCATGAGCTACCTGCTGCAGGACGAGTTCGACGTGCAGACGGCCGACCGCGTGGACCGCGGCCTCGAGCTGGTCGGCCGCGAATCATTCGCCGTGGTGGTGATGGACATCCGCATGCCGCAGAAAAATGGCATCCAGGGCCTGGAGGAATTGCGCAAGATCGACCCCTACGCGTCCGTGATCATGATGACCGGCTACGGGGCGCTCGCCTCGGCGCAGGCCGCGATGAGCCTCGGCGCCAACGAGTATCTCAAGAAGCCGTTCGACGTCGACGTGCTGCAGTCGGCGGTGCGCCGCCACGCCCGCGAGGCGCTGGAGCGCAAGAAGCGCTCCTCGCTGCTCAAGCACCTTGAGGGCATGTATGAAGCGGTGAAGCTGGAGCAGAAGAAGAACCAGATGCAGGTCGGCTACGGCCAGGCCGCCGCCGAAATGGTCCACGACATCTGCAACCCGCTCGTCGTCACCATCGGCTACACCAACATGCTGCTCGACGAGGCGCGCCACCTGCCGCCGGGCTCGCCCATGATGCAGCGCATCCTGCACTACGCCGAGCGGCTGGAACAATGCTCCGACTTCTGCCTGCACCTGGCGGAATCCTGGCGCCAGAGCAACCGCGCGCTCGGCAAGAGCGAGACCTTCGACCTGCGGGCGGCCGCGGAGGAAACCCGCTCGCTCCTGTTTTTTGATTCCCCGCGTATCGAGGTCAAGGGCGACTCGGACCTGCCGGTCACCGGCATCCGCTTCGAGATCATGCGGGTGCTGCAGAATCTCCTGAAGAATTCGCTGGAGGCCGGCGCGACGTGGGTCGTCATCTCCCTCCGCAAGGAAGCGGGCAAGGCCATCCTGGCCGTGGGAGACAACGGCGCCGGCCTGCCCCCGGAAAGCCTGGCGGTCATTCTCCAGAAGCCGATCGCCTCCACCAAGGCGCACGGCACGGGGCTGGGCCTGACCATCTGCCGGCACATCGCGGCGGCGCACCGCGCGGAGATGAAAGTGGAGGCCCGCGCGGGCGGCGGCACGATCTTCACCCTCGTCTTTCCGCTCGCCGCCAAGTAACGGTCGGTCACCCGCCGGACACTTTCCCCAACTCGGCGCGCAGCCAGGCCTCCACCGCTGAGTAATCGGGCAGGGTAAAACCGGGCTGCTTCGCCACGTTTTGCGAAACCTCGCGGAAAAGCGTCAGCTCGGCCAGCAAGGCCCGCGCCAGCACCCGCTGCTCCGGCCCGGTCGTGATGGCCGTCTGCCGCAGCCGCGCGTCGTCCAGCCATTGCTCCGCCTGGCGCGCCTCGGGCCGCGGGGCGCGGCCGGCCAGCCGAGCCTCCTCCTCGAGCAGCGCGTAAATATGCTCCTGCAACTCGGTGTGATGCCAGCGCAGGGCGGCCCGCAGCTCGCCGCGCAGGGTTTTCTTGCCCACCCACACGGCGTGCCGCCAGAAAGCTGCCGTGTGATCCTGAAAATCCGCGGCGGAAAAATCCTTCGCGGGCCACTCGACCGCCAGCGCCGTGAGCCGCCGCTCCCAGGCGGGTCCGCCCAGGATGACCCGCGCGCCCGGCCGGGCGATGAGGCGCAGGTTGTGAATGCCGCGGCGCAGCGCCGGGGGAAACCACCCTTGGGCGCCGGGGTGCCGCATGGCCGCATAGGCCAGCTTCACCTGCCAGGCGGCCAGCGGGACAAAGTCCACCTCCCATCCCCCGGCAAACACCGCGCTGAGTTTGACCACCGCGCGCTCCGTGCGCTCGAAGTGCACGCTCCAGCACGGGGCGATCTGCGCCGGCCAGTCGCGGTTGAAATACCCGGCGGGCCGCCGGACAATCAAATGATAATCCCAGTCCGACCAGGCATCGACGGTCGCACCGGGCTGCACGCGGGATCCGATCTGCACCAGGGCCTCGAGGTCGGGACGCAGGCGGGCCCATTCCACGATGCGGGCTTCGAATTCCGGGGCGGTCATGTTGCGCGTTGTTGTGGGTCGGCGCCCGCCGCGGCGCAAATCTCTTTTGCGATACCGAGGCTTGCCGTCACCGGCATTGTCCGCCAACTAGGCAGGGTGTGGTTCGGTGATCGCGGAAGGCCCTGGGCTCCCTGCTGCGGCCACCCGACTCACCTGCGCCACGCTCCTTCCTTCCCCCGTCCGCCCTTGAAAAATCTCCTGGTGTTCCAACCCTGCCCGATCGACCGCCCCCGGCGTCCCGACCATGCGCCGTCGCGTTAAGATCACCGGCCTCGGCCCGGTCACGCCGGCGGGCATCGGCCGCGAGGAATTTTACCGCGGCATCAACGAATCAATCAGCCGGGTGCGCGCCATCACCCGGTTCGACCCCGCCGCCGGCCCCTTTGTCGGCGCCGAGATTGTCGACTTTGACCTGAAACGTTATGCGCCGGACGAGAGCCCGAAGCGCATGCCGCGCCACACTCAATTCGCCCTCGCCGCCGCCATCCTCGCGCTGCAGGACGCAGGCCTGGATCGGCGTGAACTTCAGGGAAAAAATCCGTTCATCATCACCGGTACAACCATGATGGATTGTGAGAGCGTAAGCAAAACTATCGAGCTGGTGACAAAGAAAGGCCCGCGCTTCGGGCTGGTGAGCTCGGTCAACCAAGCCCTGTCGGTTTCGATCGCGGACAAGATTGCCCAATATCTCGAGACTCCCTCGCGGATCATGGCGCTTCAGACCGCCTGCTGCTCGGGGCTGGATTCCATCGGGCACGGGGCGGAATATGTTGCCTCCGGCCAGGCCGACTTCGTGATCTGCGGCGGCTCTGAGGCACCGTTGTTCTATCACCCGATGCTTGAACTAGGCATGGCGGAGCTGGCCCCGAGATCGGACACGAACCCGGAGAAAATCTGCCGGCCATTCGACCTGTGGCGCACCACCGGGGTCATTGGCGAAGGCGCCTGCTTGTTTGTGCTTGAACCCGAGGAGAGTCCGCGGCCCGGCTACGCTTTTATCGCCGGTTACGGCAACGCCAACGATCATTCCGACCAGATTGGCAGCGGCTGGTATGACTCCATGCGGATGGCGCTCGCCAACGCCCGGCGCGCGCCCCGCGAGATCAACTACATTTCCGCCTGGGGCCCCGGCCACCGGGAAATCGACCACAAGGAAGCACTTTCACTGAAGCGGGTTTTCGGGCCACTGCTCAACACCATGCCCGTCAGCTCGATCAAGGGTTCGGTGGGCAGCGCGATGGCCGCGGCCGGCGCCATCCAGGTGGCCAGCACCGCTCTGGCCCTGCAGCGCGGAGTCATCCCGCCCACGGTCAACTGGGAGACGCCGGATCCGGACTGTCCGCTCAGCCTCGCCTCGGTCCCGCGCCGGCTGGAGACGAACATCGCACTGGTCAACGGCCATGGGATTTCGGGCAGCAACAGCAGTCTGATTCTCGAGCGCACATGACTACCGCTATTCTGCTCACGGCAATTCTTTCGCTTGGCGTAGGTCTTGGCGTTCTCTGGGCCAACCCCAGTCGTTTCCTGAATCAGATGTTTTGCTTGGGCTCGTTGCTGGTGACCGTGTGGCTCTGGCTTGTATTTATGGCCCTCAGCGCCGGCTTGGTATTTCGCCAAGACCCGAACGCCAACCCCGTTCCTTGGTTGCGTGCCAACTCCGCCATCGCCGCTTTCTTCCCCTGGATCATCTGGCTGCTCAAAGAGTCCGTGGTCACGCCCGACGGCCAATCCCGCCGAGCACTTCGGGGATCTTTGCCCTGGTTTGTCATGGGCCTCGCGCTAGCCGGTCTCTGTTTCACGGAATCGTTTATTCCCTCCGATTCAACACCGGGCAATTCCCGCCGGGGGCCTGCCTACGATGTTTATTTTATCAGTAGCGGGGTGCTTTATCTGGTGCTGCTCATCCTAGCGTTCAATCGGATGCGCAAGGAGACCGGCATCCGCAAGATTGAGCTGCAGTTTCTCTCCTTCAATGGCGCCCTGAGCGGATTTGTCTTTATCGTCCTGTCCAGCGTGGCGAATTATCTGGACCTCCGCGCCCTGTCCCGGCTGAGCCCGATGATCATCCTGGGCTTCTACGTCCTCACCGCGTGGGCCGTCACGTTTCACCGCATCTTTGATGCGCGACAGGTGTTTCTTTCCGTCGTCCAGCGCCTGAGTCTGGTGCTGGTGCTCTGTCTCGGCATCATCGGCGGCCGGTGGCTGTTTGGCACCATCCTGCCACCCCCGGCCGACCTGCTGCTCAGCGTCGCGCTGGGCAGCTCCCTCGCCTTCCTGCTCGAGCGCAAGACTCGCGAGTGGTTCCGCCTCAGTTCCGACCAGAACATCGCCGCGACCCGCCGCACCGTCATCGAGCTGGCGCGCAGCGAGCCCAGCCCCGACAAGCTCGTGGCCGAATTCGAAACCCTGCTGCGGCTCTGGGGCCAGACCAGCTACGCCCGGCTGCTGTTCGACAGCGGCGAGGTCTATGCTTCCGGGGACCTGGAGTTCGCGAAGGACCGCCCGGCGCACGTCTCGCTGTGCAAGACCGGCTGGAGCACGCCCGAGAGCCTCCAGCGCCAGCGCGCCGAGCCCGGCCTGGTCGACTTGCGCCAGTTCATCACGGAATTTGCCCTTGGCCTCATCGTCACCGCGCCGCGCGGCAGCCCCGCGCCCTCCCTGCTGCTCGTTCTCGGCACCAAGACCAACCACCGCCCCTTCACCTACCCCGAGGTCCAGCAGGTCCAGGAAATCGCCGAGTTCATGGACAACATCCTCGCCCGCTCCCGCCTCACCATGCAGGCCCGCCAGTCCGAGCAGCTCGCCACCATCGGCCTGCTCGGCGCCAGCCTCGCCCACGAGATCCGCAATCCCCTCGTCTCGATCAAGACCTTCGCCCATCTCCTGCCCACCCGCTTTGACGACCCCGAGTTCCGCCGCCGGTTCAACCTCCTCATCCCCGCCGAGGTGGACCGCATCGACAGCCTCACCCAACAGCTCCTCGACCTGTCCAATCCCCGCCGCCACCAGATGGAGCGCGTCTCCCTGCACGCGATCGTGCGGGAGACCATGGACCTGATGCTCACCCGCGCCACCGAGGCGCACATCGCGCTGGCCAGCACGCTCACGGCCACGGCGGACACCATCTGGGCCGACAACAGCGCCATCCGGCAGGTTTTGATTAATCTTTTCATCAATGCCTTCCAGGCCCTGGAGCCGCAGGAGGGGGAGCGCCGCGTCGAGGTCCGTTCCCGCAACTCGCCCAATGGCAGCGTCGTCCTCGAGGTGACTGACAACGGCCCCGGCATCGCCCCCGAGCATCGCGCCCGCCTCTTCCACCCCTTTGTGTCCACCAAGACCAAGGGCATGGGGCTTGGGCTTGCCGTCTGCGCAGATATCTTGCACGAACACCGCGCAACCATCATCGTCCCGGACGTCGGAAGACCCGGGGCCACTTTCCGCCTCACCTTTCCATGCCCGCCACCCTCATCCTGACCACCTCCGATCCCGGTCTCGAAGCCGCATGGGAAAAACAGCTGCACCCGCGCGAACCTGCCGCGTTCTCTCGCCCCGCCGACCTTCAGCGCGACCTTCTCCGGCCCGGCTCCCGCGTCTGGATCACTGACATCAACGACCCCCGCACGCGCCTCGCCTGCGGCGCGGGCACGCTCGTCATCCTCGTCGGCCAGCCGCACAGCCTGCCCTTCGAGCAGGCCCGCCAGAACCGCGCCGCCCGCCTCTTTCTCAGCTACGAGGACAGCCACACGCGCCTCGCCGAGTCCGTCGGCCTCCTCGAGGAAATCGCCGACAAGAATTCCCAGCTGCAGACCACCCTCGAGCGCACCCGCCGCAGCGAGCCGCCGTTCCCGCGCGAGCCGGCGCCGGCCGCGGCCGAGCCGCTCGAGTCCTGGGATTTCCTCGAAAGCGCCCTCACCCACCTCGGCGACCGCACGCGCCTGCTCGACGAGTTCCGCCGCGCCGGCCGTTACATCCTGAAGTCCGGCAAGGTCCTTTTTTTCTTCCGGCAGTTCGACGCCTTTGTCTCCGACGACGAGGCGCACCGCTGCGAGGCGGGCCACCCGCTGGCGCTCTGGCTGGAGGACCACCCCGCCGCCCTCGACGTCTCGCAATGGGCCGGCCCCGATGATCCCTCCCTCGACGCCCCCATCCGCCAGCAACTGCACAGCTGGGGCGCGCGGCTCCTCATTCCCCTGCACGCCTCGGGCCGGCTCATCGGCTGGATGGCCCTCGGCCCGCGCGCCGACGGCGCCTCCTACCGCGAGTCCGACAAGTTCCGTGCCGTCCTGCACGGCCGCCTGCTCGAGCGCTGCCTCGAACGCTCCGCCCAGCTCGAGGAGCTGCAGCAAGCCGAGGCCGCGGCCGCCCGCCGCGCCAGATACCTGCCCGGCGCCCGCGTGTTCTCCCGCGCCGAGATCGCCGCCACCGATCTGCCCGTCGAGGTCCGCGCCGTCGCCAGCGAGGCCCTGCACGTCCAGAAAACCGTCACCCAGTTTGCCCGCCCGCCCCACCGCTACCGCGTGACCGCCGGCCCCGCTCCCGAGGTCGATGGCGTCTGGGTCCAGTGGGAGGAGGCCGCGCCCGAGATCGAGCGCATCCGCGCCGAGCTCGAACAGCATCGCCGTGAACTCTTCAAGAACCTCGGCCTGACCCTCAGCCACGAACTTTCCAATCCGCTCGTCTCGCTGGTCACCTTCGCGCAATTGCTCACGCGCAGCGGCAGCACGCCCCCCGGTACCGCCGCCCTCGCGCAGGAGGTCGCTCTCGCCGGCGAGGTGCAAAAGCTCCAGCGTCTGGCCGAGCACGCCACGCTCCTCGGCGAAATTGCCCAGCCGGTCGCCACGGCGGTCGACCTCAACGCCCTGCTGACCGAGCTCGCCACCGCCCGCGGCATCGCCACCCGTTTTTCCGAGGAGCGGCTCGTCTTTCAGATGGACCTTACGCTGGTGCGCTTTGCCTTCGGCTCCATCCTCGACGCCATCGTGGCCAACCGGCCCGACGAGGGGGCGAAGAACCTGACGCTCACTCTGCGCACCGCCGGCGCCGACGCCCAGCGCACCGCCATCATCACCATCGAAGGCAAGCGCCTGGAGCTCGACGGCACCCTGCCCCTGCCCGACCCGGGCACGACGCCCAACCAGGGGCGCCTTTCGGTCTTCCTCGCCCGCGAAATCCTCCGCCTGCATGGCGGCACCCTTTCGGCCGGCCCCGGCATCAAGGGCACGGACATCCAGATCTCGTTCGGCTCGCTCAGGTAGGGCGGTGCCTCAGAGCCTGAAGACCAATTCCTCTTCCGTCGCGCCGCCGGGCAGGGTAAAGGCGTCCTCGCCGACCGGCATGAAGCCGGCTTTCTGGAGGACGCGAATCGAGGCGGCGTTGTGCTTCGCGACGCGAGCGGTGAGCGGACGGGTGGTTTCGTAATGGAGAAATTGCGCCAGCGCCGCGCTCGCGATGCCGCGCCCCCAGAATTCGCGCCCGATCCAGTAGCCGACGAGGCGTTCGGCGCCGTCGGTCCACGCCCCGATGTTCCCGGCGACGCTCGCGCTGGAGAGAATGGTGCGGAGGGCGCAGGCGGGGTTGGCCATGATTTTCGCCCAGTGGGCCATGAACGCATCGTGGCTGCGCGAAGAAAACGCGGCCATGCGCGCACCTTCGGGGTCGCGCTGGTGCTCGAAAAAAACGGGCAGGTCGCTGACGTGGACCTCGCGGAGGGAAACCCCGGGCGGGGCGGCGGCGGGCGTGTTCACGGTTCGGAAAGGAAGGCGCCGGCTTGATGCAGGCACCGACCCCGTCAATCGGCCAGACCTAGGCCGCAGGGTAAAC
>DATFUQ010000304.1:0-3950 GCA_035260745.1 Lacunisphaera sp.
TGGTCGCAGCGGATGCAGTGGAAGGTGATCTTGCGGCGCTCATGGTCGTAGAGGGCCCGGTCGCGCCGGTCGTAGTAGAACCACAGGAAGCCGAACACACCCAGCACCAGCAGGCCGTAGAGAACGACATCGAGGGTGAAATCAGGCGGCGTGACCACGGCAGGAAATTCACACAAAGGCGCGAAGACGCCAAGGGGAAAGAAAAACGCGCCGGCGGTGAAGCCAGCGCGTTGAGAGTGGATCTGAACGGCGCGTCAGCGATAACGTGCCCTACCCTCAGGCTTTCGGAGCCTCGGAGGCGGCTTCAGCAGCCGGAGCATCGGCGGACTTGGCTTTCTTGCCGCCAGGCGTTTTGGCGGACTGCTTGGCCGCACCCTTGGACTTCTTCTTGTAGCCCTCGTCCTCGGCGCTGACGAACTCGATGAGCGCCATCTCGGCGGCGTCGCCGAGGCGCTGCGGACCGAGCTTGTAGATGCGGGTGTAGCCGCCGGGGCGCTTGGCGAACTGAGCCGCCTTCTCGTTGAAGAGGATGGTGACCGCCGCCTCGTCGCGAATGTCCTTGAGGGCCATGCGGCGAAGATGAATGGCGTCCTTCTTCTCGGTGGCCGCCGCAGCGTTCTTCGCCTTGGTGATGACCTTTTCGATGAAGGGACGGAGGGCCTTGGCCTTCGTCAGCGTGGTCTCGATGCGACCGTGGCGGATGAGGGAGGCACCCATGTTGGAGAGCATCGCCTTGCGGTGCTCGCGGGTGACGCCGAGGGAGGCGTGATGTTTATTGTGACGCATGACTGCGGAATTTTAGATTTTTGATTTTGGATTCTCGATTGGGCGCCGCCTGAAGGCGGCGCGCCGACTGGCAATCGCCAATCTAAAATCGAAAATCGGATTAGGCTTCCTTCTTGGTGTCGAGAAGGCGCTCGTCGAACTTCATGCCAAGGGACAGGCCGAGAGCCTCGAGCTTCTCCTTGATCTCGTTGAGGGACTTTTTGCCGAAGTTGCGGTATTTGAGCATCTCCTGCTCGGTCTTCATCGCCAGCTCGCCGACGGTGGTGATGTTGGCGTTGTTCAGGCAGTTCGCCGCGCGGACGGAGAGCTCGATCTCGTTGACCGACATGTTGAGGAGCTTGCGGAGCTTGTTCTGCTCCTCGGAGACCTCGGCGGCCTGGCTCTCGAACTCGTACGCCTCCTGCGAGACGCGGTCGAACACGTCGAGGTGGTGCTTGAGGATGGAGGCGGACTGCTTGAGAGCGTCGTCCGGCGTGATGCGGCCGTCGGTCCAGACCTCGAGGACGAGCTTGTCGTAATCGGTGATCTGGCCGACGCGGGTGTTCTCGACCGCATAGCGGACGAGGCGGACCGGGGAGAAGAGCGAGTCGATCGGGATGACGCCGATGGCTTGGTCTTCCTTCTTGTTGTTCTCGCCGGGGCAGTAGCCGCGGCCGGTCTTGATCTCGATCTCGGCCTCGAAGGTGCGCTTGTGGTCGAGGGTGCAGATGACCTGGTCAGGGTTGACGATCTTGATGTTGGCGTCGGCCTGGATGTCCCCGGCGGTGACGGCGCCCTCGCGGTTGACCTTGAGGTGCAGCTTCACCGGCTCGCGCTTTTCCGAGACAATGAGGATCTTTTTCAGATTGAGGACGATGTCGGTCACATCCTCGACGACGCCGTCGACAGACTGGAACTCGTGGTTCACGCTCTCGATCTTGATCGAGCTGATGGCGCTGCCCTCGATGGAGCTGAGGAGCACGCGGCGGAGGGAGTTGCCGATGGTGTGGCCATAGCCGGCCTCGAAGGGCTCGGCGATGAACTTGGCGTAGGTGGACGTGGCGCCCTCCTCGATCTTGGTGAGCTTGGAGGGGATTTCGAATTTTCCGAGACGTTTGGGCATGGGAGGAGTGAGTTTAAGTGGAAAGGATGGACGGAGGCAAAGGGCTCAGAAGCGCGAGTAATATTCGACGATGAGCTGCTCGTTGATCGAGGGCTCCATCTCGTCGCGGGTGGGCAGGCGGGTGATGGTGCCCTTGAGGGCCTCGTCGTTGCGCGTGAGCCAGCCGGGGACGACGCGGGCGCGGTTTTCCTCGATGGCGCGGGTGGCGAGCTGGCGGGAGGAGTTGATGGCCTTCATCTCGATCTCGTCGCCCTGGACCACGGTGTAGCTGGCGATGTCGACCTTGTGACCGTTGACGCGGACGTGGCCGTGGTTGACGAGCTGGCGGGCCGCCGCGCGGCTCTTGGCGAAACCGAGGAGGTAGACGACGCTGTCGAGGCGGGTCTCGAGGAGCTGGAGGAAGCGCTCGCCGGTGACGCCGCGCTCCTTCTTCGCGATGGCGAAGGTGCGGCGGAACTGGCGCTCGAGCAGGCCGTAGATGAAGCGGAGCTTCTGCTTCTCGGCGAGGCCGACGGCATACTCGGAGAGCTTGCGGCGCGACTTCGGGCCGTGCTGGCCGGGCGGGAAATTGCGGCGCTCAAGCACCTTGGCGGAGCCAATGATATACTGGCCGAAACGGCGGCTGATGCGGGTGGATGGTCCTGTGTAGCGAGCCATGGGAGGATGTTAGATTTAAGATTGGAGATTTGAAATCCGAGAGGAACTCAGACGCGACGGCGCTTGCGCGGGCGGCAGCCGTTGTGCGGCACCGGGGTGACGTCGATGATGGAGGAGATCTCAAGACCGATGGCCTGGAGGCCGCGGATGGCGGAGTCGCGGCCGAGGCCGGGGCCGCTGACGCGGATCTGGACTTCTTTGAGGCCGTGGGCCATGGCGTTGCGGGCGGCGTCCTGCGCCACGACCTGGGCGGCGTAGGCGGTGGACTTGCGCGAGCCGCGGAAGTTGCACTTGCCGGCGCTGGACCAGGAGATGACGTTGCCCTTCGCGTCGGTGATCGAGACGATGGTGTTATTGAAGGTGGCGGCAATGTTCGCGATGCCGGAGGTGATGTTCTTCGAACCCTTGGCCTTGCGGACCTTGATCGAGGCGAGCTCCTCCTTGAGAAGATCCTCGGCGGTGGCGGCCTTGGCGACGCCCCCGACCATCTCGACGGGAGCGGCCGGAACGGCATCGGCGGCGGGAGCCTTCGGATTCTTTTCCTTGCCCGGCTTGGCGGGAGCCTCGGCCGGGGCGGCCGCAGCGGCGCCAGCCTTGGCGGCGGAGGCGGCGGCGGCGGGCTGGGCCTTCTTGGGGGCCTTTTCTTTCTTGGGAGCGGATTTCTCTTCGGACATGGAGTGGTGGATTATGAAGCGGTTGCGGTTTCCTTGGCCTTCGTGACGCCCACGGTCTTGCGGGGGCCCTTGCGGGTGCGGGCGTTGGTGCTGGTGCGCTGGCCGCGCACGGGCAGGCCGCGGCGGTGGCGGATGCCCCGGTAGCAATTGATGGCCTGGAGGCGCTTCAGGTTGCCGGCAATGTCGCGGCGGAGGTCACCCTCGACCACCCATTTGTGGTCGGTGATGACCTTCTGAATCTTGTTCAGCTGCTCCTCGGAGAGATCCGAGGCGCGCATGTTGGCATCGAGACCGGCGGTCGCGATGATGAGGTTGGCCCGCGTGGGGCCAATGCCGTAGATATACCGGAGGGAGTATCCGATCTTCTTTTTGGCGGGAAGTTCTACGCCGAGGAGACGAGGCATGGGATGGTAGGTTTAAGTTGTAAGGTTTAAGGTTGTAAGAAGTGGAGAGAGGGAAATTTTTCAGGAGGCCTGCGGGATGGTGAGGATCTCCGGGCTGGAATCGGTGGTGAGCACAGTGTGTTCGAAGTGGGCGGAGGGCGAACCGTCGGCCGTGACAACCGTCCAGCCGTCGGCGAGGGTGCGGACCCCGAAACCGCCGAGGTTGACCATGGGCTCGATGGCGAGCGTCATGCCGGGCTTGATTTTCTCCCCGGTGTTGCGGCGGCCGAAGTTCGGGATCTGCGGCTCCTCGTGCATTTCGCGGCCGACCCCGTGGCCGACCATTTC
>DATFUQ010000305.1:0-3435 GCA_035260745.1 Lacunisphaera sp.
CCCCCCCGCCACGGCCTGCGCCTGCCGGGCGAGCGCGACACGGTGGCTGGAATCCGCGGCGAGCCGGCGCAGGGCGGCATCGAGGGCGGCCGCGCCGGGTTCGGTCACGACGTGGGCGCAGCCCGGGTGTTGCAGGCACCATTTCACACCGCTGGCGTCGGCGGGCCCGGTGATCAGCAGGGGCAGGCCCAGGCTGAGGCAATCGCCGAGCTTGCTGGGAAAATGGGTGCGATACTGCAGTTCGTGTTTGCCGGCGGGATTGAGGTAAGGCTGGAGCACGACGTCGCAGCGTTTCAGCAGTTCGCCCCACGCCGCCTCGGGCGGAGAGACATACCCGTTGAAACGCAGCACGTCGGTGGCGTCCCGCAGAGAAGCCAGCATACCCGAAGGCGCGGGGCCGAACAGTTCGACCATGGTGCCGGTTGCACGCAGGACCGGCAGCATCTGCAGCAACTGCTTGCCATAACCGTAATGCAAGCCGCCGGCATACCCGAGGGTCAGCCGGCCCGGCTGCCTGAGCTGGGCGCATTGCTCCGGCGACTGCCGCGGAGTGGTGTCGGACCGGGGCGGAAGCAGCACATCACCGGACAGCCCGAATTCGTGCTGGAAGTGTGCGGCCATGCCCGGGCTGACGCACAAGCGGCGCGCCGCCTGGCGGTAAACGGCGACGTCCCGCGCGGCCTGACGATCCCGCAACCACGGCCAGACCGGCTCGAATCCCTGCGGATAATCGTGAATGAAAAGCACCAGGGGGATTTTGCGATGATTCGCGTAGCGGGCGGCCAGGTCGTAATACCACGAATCCTGCATGACCGTGGCCACGAGGTCGGGCACGAAACCTTCGAGGGCCGAGTCGACGCGTGCGAGCGAGATGAGCGAAGCGCCGCCGAGCACCCGCAGGGCCGGACGCCAGTGCGAAAACCGGGTGCGATTGAGCCGGTCCACGGCGAGGGAAAGTTCAGCATAGCGGCAGGAGAGCCGCGCGGCGGAGGCGGGCGGCGGGTTGTTGGTAACCACGAGCATCCGGTCGGCGGGATAGGATTGGAAAAGCCGTTGCAGGACGATGGCGCCGGCCGCGGCCGAGTGCGGAGATTCGTTGCTGAGAAACAGGATCCGGGGTGGAGGATGTCCGGTTGTCGTCATTGGTTCCGCAGCAGCAAATGCTCCACATACTCGATCCCCGCCGCCTCGCCCGGCCGGCGGCGAATCTCGCGACGGGTGAACCCGGCCTGCAGCAATGGCTGGATGAATTCCTGCCAGCAGGACTCCGCCTGGTGGGTCTCGAGAAAAAGCGCCGTGCATGGCGGCAGAACCGGGGCAAGCCCCGGAAGCAGATCCGCTTCCGCTCCTTCGATGTCGATTTTGAGGAGAAGATTCTGCCCGGGATTGGCGCGGAGGAACGCAGGAAGATCGGCCACCTCGACTTCGATTGCCTCCGGTGTGGCGGCGGTGGTCAGATGTCCCCCGAAACCCTGGCCGGAAAATGACGCGCGTCCCGTGCGCAGGCCGACGGCGGCGGCGTGCACCACGGCCGGCAGATGGTTGAGCGCCAGGTTCCGTCGAAGCCGGGCGAGGTTGGCAGGCTCGGGCTCGAACAGATGCAGCTGAGCCGAGGGAAAGCGGCCATGGGCCAGCAGCGTGAACAGTCCGGCGCAGGCTCCGCAGTCAACGACCAGCCCGGGCGTGAACGGCACCTCCTCGAGCGGATAGATGCCATCGAGAAAAATCTCCTCCAGTATCATCAGGTCGGTCAGCGCCGTCAGGTCCAGGTGGACGTGCGCGTCGCCCGCCCCGCGCAGGCGCGGTTCTACCTCCCGGCCGATGAGCCGGCCCATCCTGGCATAGAGGCTTCCACCGGCAAAGGGGCGCATCCGCGCGAGGCCCGCCCACCGGAGACGAAGGCGATCGGTCCAGCCGCTGCCGGCGGCTGCGAAGGTCGCCGCGATCCGCCAGCGTTGCCCGAGACGATGGGACAGGGAACTCATCGGGCGAGCGTGGCGAGGAACCGGCGGGCGAGCGCGACGGGTGAGTAATGTTCGAGTGCCCAGGCGCGGCCTTGCGCGGCGATGCGTTCGGCCAGCTCCGGTTCGCGCTGCAGCCGGGCGAGCACGGACGCGGCGTTGTTTGGACGCACGGCGACATAGTGCTCGAAGTTGCGCGGCATCACGGGCAGCTCGACCCCGTAGCAAGGCAGGTCGAGGTTGAAGACGAGGCAGCCGGCGGCGAGGCCCTCCCAGAAGCGCCAGCTGTCCCACTGGATGAGCCGGGTTGGACGCGGATCGACGAGCGCCAGCGCCTCGAAAAGCGCGCGGCTCAGCCGCGCCCGGCCGCCCCCGGCCAGAAAGCGGGGATAAAACGGCGCCGGGGGGATCAGCTCGCCGCAGAAGGCGACCACCGCCTGCGCCGACTTGAGGCGCTCGTAGTAGTCGCGGCTGTGGCGGTGCAGGGTTTGCTCCCACATGAGCCGGTCGTAGGCGTCCGCCGGCGCGGCGCTCAAGTCGTCGCGCCGGTCGTTAATGGTGAAGAGGGTCTGCGCCGCGGCGAGGAACGGCGGGCCGGCCTTGGCGCGGGCGCCGTGGACATAGGGATGGCTGGCGCCAAAGTTCACGAGGACTTCTGGTCGGCGCTGCGCCCACGGCAATGCCTCGCCGGTGCACTCGATGACCCGGGTGCTCAGGCCGAGCACCCAGGGACGATGGTTCTCCGGGTGAAAACAGCGGCGGTTGTATTTGGCACGGAAGACGGCGTCGAATGCGCGGAACTCCGGCCGCCAGCTGGCGGTCTCGTAGCCGTCGTCGAGATCCAGGTAGGCGGTGCGGTAGCGCCGGCCGGGCGCAAAGAGATTCTCCGGGAGCGGGCGCTCATGGACCTTGAAACCAACGTCGAGCCACCGGCTCCAGACATAGGAGACCACCACGACATCGCAATCCTGCGGCTGGATCCGCGGGTCGCGGCGCACGAGCCAGTCGTCCGGGGCCGGTGATTTGCGCCAGTAGTTGCAGTTGCCGAACACCCCAACGCCGAGTTCAAGCAAGCCGGTGGCGAGCACCACGACGTCGTCCTGATAGGCCTGCGGATTGTCGCGGCAGTAAAAGTAGACACGGGGCGGGGTGGCCATGGAGCAATGAGTCAGTTATCGGTCTTGAACCAGCCCCACGCCCGCATATCGGCGATCGCCTGGCGCACCCCGCGGTCCCAGGCCTTTTGCCGCCGGCGCTCGTAGCGGCTGGTCCGCAAACGGCGCCGCAGCCAGAGCCGCAGGCGTGCGGACAAGGAAAGACGCGGTGCGCTGGTGCGACCGAAGTGCAGATAGTGGAGCACGGTGACGGAATAACCGTTGGCCTCGCCCTTGTAGCGGATGTGATGTTCCTCGCTCATGTGCTTGGCGGGGATGAAATGCTCAAGCACCAGGGCCTTGAACAGGCCGGTGCCAAG
>DATFUQ010000306.1:0-5151 GCA_035260745.1 Lacunisphaera sp.
TCGGCCCGGCTCTTGCCCATGAGGGCGGAGGTCCGGCCGTTGATCAGGATCATGACGTTGTCCGAACCGCGCAGGCTGACATTGCCGTCGATGTCCACATCGACGGAGGGAATGTTCTGCAGCAGGTCGCTCGCGGAGCCGGTGGCGCTCTGGATTTCCCTGCCGACGGTGTAGACCTTGCGGTCGATCGTGTTGTAGAACTCGCGCTGCTTGCCCTTGACTTGGAGCTTTTCCAATTGGAGCACGGCTTCGCCGATGTCCAGGCGGCCAAGATCCAGCGCCTTGGTCTGGGCCTCCACGCGGAAGGGCTTCGTCTCCTTGCTGTCGGACCCGATGTAGCCGTAACTCACCCGGTAGTCACCCGCGGGAATGCTTTCCAGGCTGAACCGGCCCTGGCTGTCGGTAACGGTGGTTTGCACGAGGGCATCGTCCGCGGTCTTTTTCAAGGTGACCGTGACGGACTCCAGCGGGTGGTTCGCCCCCTGATTGATGACCACGCCTGTCACACTGCCGCCAGCCGTTTTTTGGGCCCAGACATTGCTGGGCAAAAGCAGGGCCAGTCCGGCCAGAGTCGTCAGTATCCCCGGCAAGGGGCGATAGTGGTGGAAATTCATTGAGCGATACTATCAGCCGCGACGTTATGGAAACGTTACGCTTGGTCCCAACATGGCGAGCCGGCCAACCCCCGGATTTCTTCCTGCTGGCCGGGAGACCACTACCGGGACGGGGGGGACTGGTGCCCCCGGAAGCTGCTCATGACCTGCCGGAAGGTGATTTCTGCGCGCACTCTCGAGCTCAGACTGAAGTCGTTCCCGTCCGGTCCAAAGGCTGTGGGCGCGCCCAGGCCAAAGATCCACTGGGTCTTGGAATGGAAAGTGTATTTGCGCGGCACATACCACAGTATGCCCGGCTGAAAATAGAAGAAATGTTTGGTCCGGTCGCCGATGAAGGCGGTGGTCGCATAGGTGGTGGTGAGCGTCCATTTGAGCTGGCCGGCATCGTATACGCCGCCGGCGGTGAACGAAAACGAATCATCGTGCGGCTGGTTGCTGCCCCAGGTGCCGGGCACCGAGCTGTCGGCGAGCAGATCGAGGCCCATCCCGGCAAACGTCGTCAAGCGCGGCCTGCTGTACCACAGATGCTGGATGACGATGCTGGGCGTAAGATGGTTGTGTCCGTCGGTCATGTCGACCGGCGCGTGCCCGACCGGCGCCTCCATGCTCAAGGCGAGGGTGGTCTCATAGCCCAATTTGGGCCAGCGCTCGAAAACGTATCTCGAACCGAACCGGAGCTTCCCGATGCCAGACCCGGTCGAACTGCGCCGGCGGTGGGTGAAAAAAGACGAGGCTTCGGCGCTGAGTTCAAAATCTTCTCTCAGGGCCCAGCGCAGGCCGGTCTCCACCCGCATGTAGTCCCGGTGAATCAAGTCGCCGAGATGGGGCCGCAGGATGAATTTTACCGCGCCGGGCGGATCGAGCTGGGGCAAGTCATTCTCAAAGATTCCGCTGACCCGGGTGGAGAACGGCCGGTCATCGGGCAGCACTCTTTGGGTGGGCACCGCCGGCGATTGCGCCCGGCTGGCGGTGGCGGTCAGGGCGAAAAAGAGGATGAGACGGGTCAGGCGGCGGGCCATGAAGTCAGGGAAGGAGTTGCAGGCTGTTGAACGGCAGCCGGACCAACAGGCCCTGCTGCAGCACGTCAACTGACACCACAATGCCCTGGGGGTTCACGGGGTCATCCACGTAGCCCTCCAGCCCGTGCAACGGCCCGCCTCGCACCCGGACGTGGGTGCCTTTCTTCATCAAGGGATGCAGCGCCGCCTCCAGGCCGGAGGCGCAGACCGTCTTCACATCCTCCAGCTGGCGCAGGAACACCGGCTCATTCTCAACCAGCATGGCCCGCACGAGCAGATCCTGCTGGTAAATGCGGGTTTTCCGCTCGGGTTCGAGTCGGGCAAAGGCGTAGCCGGGGAACAGCGGCTTGGTGAAAGTCTTCTTCCGGGTGCCGTAGCGCCGCACGCTCTGGATCAGGGGCAGGTAATGGGCGAACCGCTCCCGCTCCATCAGGTCATCGAACTTCTTTTCGCACCGGGGCTTGGTGTGGCAGACGAACCAGCGGGGCTCGGCAAAGTCGGGCAGGTGCTGGCCCATCTTTAGATGCCGGCCAGGAGCTGCAGGGCCTCCACGTAGCCGGGGAAGCCCTTGCCCGAGATCATCGCGAGGCACGCGCCGGCAGTCATGGATTCCTGCCTGAATTTCTCCCGTTTCCTTATGTCGGAAATATGCACCTCGACCGCCGGCCGGCCGGCGGCCTCCAGGGCGTCGCGCAGCGCGATGCTGGTGTGCGAGTAGGCGCCGAAGTTGACGATGAAGGCGTCGATGCCGCGGTCGGTCAGGGCGTGGATCTTGTCGACCAGCGCGCCCTCATGGGCCGACTGGAAAAACGTGACCGTGAAGCCCAGCCGCCGGGCCTCGGTACGGATGAGCTTTTCCAGGTCTTTCAGGGTGGCCGTGCCGTAGATTTCCGGCTGGCGCCGGCCGAGCCGGTCGAGATTGGGGCCGTGGAGGATGGCGATTTTTTTCATGAGGCAGGGAATTCAGAAACCAGGAATCCAGGAAATATCAGGCAAGGGCAATTCCAGGCTTCATGGCTTCTGAATGAATCTTAAAGGGGATTGTCCGTTTCGATGAATTCCCAGGGCAGGTGGAATTTTTTGGCCAGCTCGGCGGCGAGCGCCTTCACGCCATGCACCTCCGTGGCGTAGTGGCCGCAGCAGATGAGGTTGAGCCCGTGCTCCTGGGCGTAGTTGAACCATTCCTCCCGCAATTCGCCGGTCACGAGCGTGTCCACGCCGGCCGCGAGCAGTTGCGGCACCGCGCTGTTGCCGCCGCCGCTGCAGAACGCGACCTGCTTGGGCGAGGCGGAACCGCAGTCGATGGACACCACGCGCGGGTAAAGCTCCTCGAGCCGGGCGCAGAGTTGGGCGCGCCGGAGCTTGTTGGGCGCGATCCAGCCGACAAATTCGCCCTCGTGGAAAATGAAGGGGCGCCGCGGCTTCAAGCCCAGCTGGCGGGCAAGCAGCACGTTGTTGCCGATCTCCTCGTGGGCATCGAGCGGCAGGTGGCTGGAATACACGGCGCAGTTGCCGCGGATGAGCGTCGCAAACCGGCCGTAAACCGGGCCGGTGAGGGGATGCACGCCGCCCCAGAACAGCCCGTGGTGCACGATGAGGAAATCGATGCCGCGCTCGGCCGCCTTTTCAAACGGCACCAGGCCCGCGTCCACCGCGGCGCCGATCCGGGTCACCCGGCCATCATTGGCAACCTGGAGGCCGTTGTGCGCTCCGGGATAATCCTTGAACGCGGCGCGGCGGGTTCGCTTGTCGCAGTAGTCGACGAGTTGCTGGAGCGAGGCCATGCGGGGAGGTTGAAGGGTGGGGATGCCGCGTGCAAGCTAGGGGTGGAGCCCGGCCGGACGGGCTGAACGTGTCCGGGGGCCACGTTCCACCTTGCCAGTCGAACGCCAATTCCCACCGTTACCGGCATGGCCGCTGGCAAAAAGAACCCGATCGAACTCATCGCGCAGGCCACCGGGGCCTTCCCGCACCGCCCGAGCTGGGACGAGTATTTCATGGCCACGGCCAAGCTCATCGCCTCGCGCTCCAACTGCGAGCGGCTCAACGTCGGCTGCGTCATTGTCACCGGCGGGGAGCGGAAGAACCGGCTGGTCGCCGCGGGCTACAACGGCTACCTGCCCGGCACGCCGCACGCCTCCCTCATGCGCGACGGCCACGAGCAGGCGACGGTGCACGCCGAGCAGAACGCCATCGCCGACGCGGCGCGCCGCGGCTCCAGCGTGGACGGTTGCACCGCCTACGTGACGCACTACCCGTGCATCAATTGCGCCAAGATCCTCGCCGCCTCCGGCATCGCCGAGGTCAAATACCACGAGGACTACACCAACGACCCGCTGGTCGCGCCCCTCCTGTCCGCCGCGGGCGTGAAAGTCATCAAGCTTTAGATTTATTCCAAAGCCAGGAACCTTGGAACCAAAACCTTGGCTCGGCTGCCTCTTATCAAGTCTCTTGGTTTCATGGATTCTGAATTTAAACCGGGCAGGAGTGTTTGGACTGGTTTATTCAAAAGCCAGGAACCCAGAAATCAGATTTCGAAGCAGACCTTCTTCAGCCAGCACTCTTGGTTTCATGGATTCTGAATAATCTGGACCTGCCGAAGCTTCCCCATGAAAGAACGCCGGACAGCGCGAAAACTAAAAACCCTCGCGGGCCAGCTGCTGCTCGCGCACCCCGGGCTGCGCGATTCGAATTTCAAGCGCACGGTCATCCTCCTGTCCACCCACAGCGCCGAGGGCGCGATGGGCGTGGTGCTGAACCGGCCGCTCGACAAGCAGCTGGGCGAACTGAACACCGAGTTCGCCCTCGGGCCGCTGGCTGGCGTGCCGCTTTACGGCGGCGGCCCGGTGGCGCCGGAGCAGCTCATCATCGTCTCGTGGCAATGGCTGGAGGCCGACCACGCCTTCCAGCTCCAGTTCGGGCTGGAGCCGGAGAAGGCGGCCGAGCTGGTGGGCGCGCCGGGCGTCACGCTCCGCGCCTTCCTCGGCTACGCGGGTTGGAGCAAAGGACAGCTTGAGAACGAAATGAAGCACGACACGTGGATTTCCACGCCGGTGGGCGGAGACCTGCTCGAATCGGCCGACGGCGTTGCGCTCTGGCGCAAGATTCTCGGCTCGATCAATCCCGAACTGCGCCTGCTCGCGAACGAACCGGATGACCCGACTGTAAACTAGCCCCATCAGCGGGTTAGGGAATTCCCATGGGCGGGGTCGCCCGCGCTCCAGCAAGGAAATGGAGCGGTGACGACCTCGCCGCGGAATCTCGTTCTCTGGAAAAATCTTTTCCTTTGACAGGGGTGGCCGCGGGCATCTTCTTTCTTCGTTTTTATGAAAGTCGTCTCCTCCATCAAATCCGCCAAGATGCGCCACCCGGCCTGCCAGGTCGTGCGCCGCAAGGGCAAGATCTACGTCATCAACAAAGTCGAGCCGCGCTACAAGGCGCGCCAAGGCTGAGCCAACCCCCGTTTTACCGTGAAGCCCGAAGTCCATCCCGCCCTCAACAACGTCTGCTTCCTCGAC
>DATFUQ010000307.1:0-11458 GCA_035260745.1 Lacunisphaera sp.
TAGAAATCGAACTCCGGGTCGGACTGGCCGTCGACCTTGTCCTTGATGGGAATATTGCCCCAGACGCCCACGGCCAGCGAGCCGTAATCGTATTCGATGGTCGGCTCAAAGGACGGACCGCCAAGCCGCGTGCCCCGGAACATGTATTGGGAGGCGACGGCAGGAGTGATCACCCAGGAACCGGTGGTCGGGGCGGCCGCCGGAGCGGGAGCCGGAGTTTGGGCAGAGGCGGTCAGGGCGCCAAGGCCCAGAACACCGACGAGGAGGGAGGCTATTTTTTTGTTCATGCTTTTTGGGGGGTGTGGTTGGAAACCAATGCGGTCGGTCGTATCCGATTCGTTTGCCAAGTCCCAGTAGCAGATGCCCTGCCAAGTTTGGCGTCATGTAAGCTTGCTTAAAGTCGCCGGGGCGGGGGAGCGGCGGGACTTTATGACAGCAATGCAATCTTTCACTGGCAGGTAAATTGCTTACTGGCCCGGTGGAAACCGCGCAGCCGGACACCGGTTGCGCGATATCCCTAACACTAACTCAGAAAAAACCTACTGAACTCATGACCAAGCATTCATACACACTGGCAGGATGGGCTACTGCCCTCCTGTCTCTTACCGTGGCGTCCTTCGCCGACGTGAAAGTGAACGACAATCTCACCGTCAGTGGCTACGCAGCCGGTGCTTATATGAACTACAAGGCCAAGGGTGTTACTTCCGTGGACTCGTTGTTTGATGCATCCAAGCCCATCCCGGGTGGTGGTGATTCCAACGATGTCCTCACCAAGTTTACCCTGAACTTCAAGCCGGTGACGGGTGTGATCAGCCTGAATTACTTCCCCAATGTGGGCGGGAACAGCGAGTTCACCGTGCTGGACGCCTATGTCACCTACGACGCGGGCGGCGGCGTGACGGTGACGGGCGGCAAGTTTCTCAGCTATATGGGCTACGAGTCGTTCTATCCCGCCAACATGGATCAGATCTCCTATGCGGACGGCGATTTTCTGGCTCCGATCCCGGGCTACCACACGGGTGTGAAGGTTGATTACGCGGACAAGACCCAGGGGGTCGGTTTCGCCGTGGTCGACTCGGTCTACTCGCCGTTTGGCGGCACCAGAGGCGATGGCGAACTAAAGCACAATGCCGGCTTTGAGGTTTACTATACTTACACCGGTATCACGGATGTGACCCTCTGGGCCGGCGCCGTTTACGACACCAAGGGCGGCTTTGAGTCGCACAACGTTTCAATCTTTGACTTTTGGGCCAGCTATAACGCCACCAAGACGCTCCGCCTCGCGGCCGAGTTCGTCACCAAGGACGGCGGCCCCGGTGCCAAGGGCACCAATTGGATCCTGTTCGCCAACTATACCTCCTCCGACAAGGTCACGACGACCTTCCGGGTGTCCGGCGAAGAGATGAAGAGTGGCGGCCCCAAGTTCGTGAAATACACCGTGTGTCCGGCCTACGCCCTGACCGCCAATCTCAGCGTGCGCGCCGAGTATTCCTACTACGATTACACCAACTATACGAGCAAGAGCGCCAATTTCTTCGGCGTGCAGGGCGTCTTCAAGTTCTAAGACCGCAACCCCGGTCGTGAATCTCCTGGCAGTGATTTTTGGCGCCGCCCGATGCGGCGGCGCCAACCGCCGCCAGTTTTTCACCGCCTTCCGGGCCGGTCGCGCCTAGCGCCGGCCCGCCTCGTTCCATCTGAAATCTTCAACCTGAATCAACATGACCAAGACATTACGCTATCTCCTCACCGCGGGCGCCTTCACGGCCGCCGCATTTGTTTCGTCTCTCCACGCGGCCGACCAAACCGTCAAGGTCGGTGTCCTCCACGATCTCTCCGGCACGATGGCCATCAGCGAAACCTCGCTGCGCGACATCCTGCTGTTCACGTTCGACGAGATTAACGCCAAAGGCGGCGTGCTCGGCAAAAAGATTGTGCCGGACATCCAGGATCCCGGCTCGGACTGGCCCACCTTCGCCGAGAAAGCCAAACAGCTGCTGGAGGTGGACAAGGTGGCCGTGACCTTCGGTTGCTGGACTTCGGTGAGCCGCAAGTCATGCCTCCCGGTCTTCGAAAAGGACAACGGGCTGCTTTTCTATCCCGTCCAGTATGAAGGCGAGGAAGAGAGCCAGAACGTGTGTTACACGGCTGAAGCGGTAAATCAGCAGGCGACGCCCGCCGTGGACTACTACCTCGCCGCGGGCAAAAAGAAGTTCTACCTGCTCGGCACCGATTACGTCTATCCGCAGACGACCAATCTCGTGCTGCTGGAATATCTCCTGAGCAAAGGGGTGCCGTTGGCGAACATCGGTGGCGGTTACAAGAAGGACAGCTCCGGCAAGATCATCGCCGCCGGCAAATACACACCCTTCGGTCACAAGGATTACCAGCAGATCATAGCGGAAATCAAGGATTTCGCCGCCAGCGGCGACGCATGCGTGATCAGCACGCTCAACGGCGACACCAATCCGCCGTTCTTCAAGGAATACGCGGCCGCCGGCCTCACCGCCGACACCTGCCCGGTGGTTTCATATTCGATCGCCGAGGATGAATTCCGCAGCCTCCCGGCCAAGGATCTGGTTGGCCAGCTCGGTTGCTGGACCTACTTCCAATCCATCAATACTCCGGCCAACAAGACCTTTCTCGCGAACTTCCAGTCCTGGCTCAAAACCACCAAGGCCGAAGGCGTGGTCAAGGAAGGCCGCGTGGTGGATTCCCCGATGGTGCTCAGCTATGACGGCGTTTATCTCTGGAAATTGTGCGTGGAGAAAGCCGGCACCTTCGATGTGGACGCGGTCCGCAAGGTCTGGAAGAGCGGCGTTTCCTTTGACGGCCCGGGCGGCAAAGTCACGACCCAGCCCAACATGCACCTGACCAAGACGGTTTACATCGGCGAGAGCAAAGCGGACGGTCAGTTCAAGATCCTCAAGACCTTCGCCGACGTCTATGGCGAGCCGCACCTGAAGGGCACTTTCAAGGCCAAGGAATAACAATTCCAGCCCGACACCCGGCTACCACCGGGCGCTCCGGCTCAAGCATCACGGGAGGGGCGGTTCCGATGGAATCCGCCCCTCTTTTTTAATTTTCCTGCCGATGTTGGGCTTGAGGCAGCACGGCGGCATTCCGCCTGCTAGATGAGTTTCCGTCATCGCAGCCCAACTACCTCGTAAATTCATGCCCGGGAAATCATTTCTCCGCCCACTGCTCTGGACCATCAGCATCGCGCTTGGCTTTCTGGGCGGCAGTCGCGCCCTGGCGGCGCAAGCAACCGCCCGGGCGGCCATTGTCCGGGCGATCCTGGCCAAGGAGGACGGCCAAAAACGTGAGATAATTGCTTCACTCGCCGGTCAGGGCGACGAGGCGATCCGGGAGCTTTTCACCGCCTGGCGCGAAGACAGCCTGTTTGTTTACACCGCGCCTGATGGCGCGAAGGTTCCCGTCGAACTCACGGGTGACAAGGATGCGGAAGGCTCCCGCGCGGCGGTCCGCGTGGACAACGGTGAACCGCTGAAGGACGCCGCCGGCCGGCCACTTCGTCCGGCCGGAACCGAGCTGCTCCCAGTGGAGCATGATGCGAATCTTCGGCGCGCCATGAAAGCCGTCATCGACCTGCTCGACCTCGGGTCGCCCCTTCTCGCCAAACGCCTGCGGGCCATCCAGACCATCGGCTCCGCCCAAAAGGCGGACCAGCTGCCGGCGCTGGAAGCCCGCAGCCGGATTGAGCCCGACGACCGGGGCCGGGCCGCGTTGCGCGAAGCGATTGCGCTGATCCATCTGGCGGATCCGGCCGACGATGTGAAACTCAAGGCGCTCGCCGAATTGCGCGGGCTGCACACCTCGGCCAGCTACGATCTGATCAAGGCCGCCCGGGCCAAAGCGGAGGCTGGCGGAAAACCGGCGGTCGCGGCCGCCGCGACCGCCGCGCTGGCGGCGATTGATCGGCACAAATCCGTCGTGAATTTTTTCGGCACACTCTTTCGCGGCTTGAGCGCCGGCAGCATCTTGATCGTGGTGGCGCTGGGCCTGGCGATCACGTTCGGATTGATGGGCATCATCAACATGGCGCACGGCGAAATGATCACGGTCGGCGCCTATGCCACCTACATCACCCAGAATGTCTTTGGCGAGGGCATGAATTTCACCCTGCCGTTTGTCAAAATCGCCATCCACCTGCCCGGTTTGCACCTGACGGGCTGGGCCTATCAGCTTTATTTCCTGGTCGCGATTCCCATCGGTTTCCTGAGCGCCGCCCTGGTGGGCATCGCGCTTGAACGCAGTGTCATCCGGTTCCTCTACCGCCGCCCGCTGGAAAGCCTGCTGGCCACCTGGGGCGTCTCGCTCATTCTGCAGCAATTGTTCAAGCTTACGTTTGGCTCCAACAACGTGAATGTGGACAGCCCGGTTTACCTGAGCAGCAACTGGACGGTCTTTGACATCACCTTCGCCTGGAACCGGGTTTTTGTCATCGGCTTCGCGGCGGTGATCGTGTTCGGCGTGTGGCTGGCGCTGACCAAGACGGCGCTGGGCCTGCTGATCCGCTGCGTGATGCAGAACCGGACGATGGCGGCGTGCATGGGGGTGCGCACGGAAAGGGTGAACATGCTCACTTTTGGGCTCGGCAGCGGACTGGCCGGACTGGCCGGCGTGTTTGTGACGCAGCTCGGCACGGTCGGCCCGTCGATGGGACAGGAATATATCGTGGACAGTTTCATGACCGTCGTCGTGGGTGGAGTCGGCAGTATTTTCGGCACGGTCGTGAGCGCGCTCGGGATCGGCCTGGCCGACCAGTCGCTCCAGCAGATCCTCCTCAATCCCGTGCTGGGAAAGATCCTCGTGCTGGCGGCGATCATCCTGTTCCTGCAATGGCGCCCCACCGGCCTCTTCGCGGCGCGCAGCCGCAGCCTTGACTGATCCCGCCTCCGCCGCAAACCCCATGAGTACATCCGACACCGGGCGCTCCTTTCTCCATTCCCGCCACTTGGAACTTACGGTGATTGGCGTTTTCCTCGCGCTCCTGATCGTGATTTTTCCCGTGCTCAATGCCCGGGGCGTGCTCAGCGATTTCACGATCACCCTCTGGGGCAAATACCTTTGTTACGCCTTGCTGGCCATTTCGGTGGACCTGCTTTGGGGTTACACCGGGTTGTTGAGCCTCGGGCAGGCGCTGTTCTTCAGCTTGGGCGGCTACATGTTCGGGATGTATCTCATGCTGCTGATCGGCCCGCTGGGCAGTTACGCCAAGGCGGGCCAGAATCCGGCCAACCTGCCGGATTTCATGGTTTTTCTCGGCCACACATTTTTGCCGGCGTTCTGGCGGCCCTTCCACTCCTTTGGATTCGCGGTGCTGATGGTGTTCGTCCTGCCGGGCCTGCTGGCGCTCGTCTTCGGGTTCCTGGCGTTCCGTTCGCGCATCAAGGGCGTCTATTTCTCCATCCTCACCCAGGCGCTCACCTACGGCGCCGCGCTGATGTTCTTCCGGAACGACTTCACCATGGGCGGCAACAACGGCTTTACGGACTTCAAGTTCATCCTGGGCCATTCGCTGGTCGACAAGGACACCGGCCCCGCCACGATGCGGAGCTTGTTTGTGGCCAGTGCCGTGGTGCTGCTGCTGGTCTGCCTCGGCTGCCACTGGCTCAATGGCACCAAGTTTGGCCTCGTGCGGCAGGCCATCCGCGACGGGGAGAACCGGGTCCTGTTCAGCGGCTATGCCACCGCCAGCTACAAACTGTTTGTCTTTGTGGTGGCCGCGCTGATTGCCGCGGTCGGCGGCGCGCTGTTTGTCCCGCAGGCGGGCATCATCAATCCGGATCAAATGACCCCGGAAAAATCAATCGAGGCCGTGGTCTGGGTTGCCGTCGGCGGACGCGGGACCCTCATCGGTCCCATCATCGGCGCGCTCGGGATCAACGCGCTCCGGAGCTGGGCCACCCACGCCTACCCCGATTCGTGGCTCATCATCCTCGGGGCGATCTTCCTCGTCGTGGTGCTGTTCCTGCCCGGCGGCGTGGTCAGCCTGCCGGCCAAGATCAACGCGTGGCGGCGCCAGCGCAATTCTGCCGCCGCCGCCCGGCCCGCGCCCGACCGCGCATGAGCCATCCCATTCTAACCGTCGAAGGCGTCTCGAAGTCCTACGATGGCTTCAAGGCCATTTCGGATCTCACCTTCTACCTGTTCCCGGGAGAGCTGCGCACGGTCATCGGGCCGAATGGCGCTGGCAAATCCACCTTCTTCGACCTCATCACCGGCCGCGCCCGGCCGGACAGGGGCCGCATCGAGTTTGGCAGCTCCGGCCCCAGCCAGGACCTTACCACGCTCAATGAATACGAGATCAACCGCCTCGGCATCGGCCGCAAGTTCCAGACGCCGAGCGTCTACGTCGAGCACACGGTGCGGGACAACCTCGTGCTCTCCCTCAACGGCCCGCGCGGCGTCTTCGCCTCGCTCTTCAAGCGAACCTCTTCCAGTGATTGCGACCGGATCGACGAACTGCTCGGGCTGATCCGCCTCGATGCCAAGCGCGACTGGAAAGCCGGCCTGCTCGCCCACGGCGAGAAACAGTGGCTGGAGATCGGCATGCTGCTCGCCCAGGAGCCGAAGGTCCTCCTCGTGGACGAACCGGCCGCCGGCATGTCCGACGAGGAAACCCATCGCACGGGCGAGCTGCTCATCAGCCTCGCCGGCAAGCACAGCATCATCGTCATCGAGCACGACATGACCTTTGTCCGGCAGATCGCCCGCGACAACGCCGTCACCGTCCTCCACCAGGGGCATGTGCTTTGCGAGGGGAAGTTCGAGGAAGTGCAGTCCAACCCCAAGGTCCGCGAAGTCTATCTCGGCCGCGGCAAGCACGGCACCCGGTGAGCGCGCTCCTCCAGCTTGCCTCGGTCGAAACGGACATCGGCGGCTCGCGCATTCTCCGGGGCGTCACCCTGGAGGTGAGCGCGGGCGAGGTCGTCGCCCTCATGGGCCGCAACGGCGTCGGCAAGACGACGACGTTGAAATCCATCACCGGCGTGTTGCCTGTGCGCACCGGTGCCATCACGTTTGCCGGCCGGCGCATCGATCAACTGCCCTCCGATGTGCGCGCCCGCGCCGGCATCGGCTATGTGCCGCAGGGCCGCGATATTTTTCCGCACCTGACGATCGAGGAGAATCTCCAGGTGGGCCTCGTGGTCCATGGCCGCCGCGGGGCGGAGGCACGCCGGATGCTCGACCGGGTCTACGCCCTGTTTCCCGTGCTGCAGGAGATGCTTTCGCGCAAGGGCGGGGTGCTCTCGGGCGGGCAGCAGCAACAGCTCGCCATCGGCCGTGCCCTGCTCACCAATCCCCGGCTCCTCATCCTCGACGAGCCGACCGAGGGCATCCAGCCGTCCATCATCGATCAGATCGGCGACACCCTGAAAAAACTCAAGCTCAGCAACATCTCCGAGGAGGAGGCGACGGCCGAATCCCGGCAGGACGCCGCGAAGATCATGGGCGCGGTCCAGGAGCTGAAGCGCGAAGGCGCCCTCGCCATCCTGCTCGTCGAGCAATACGTTGATTTTTGCCGCGAAGTCGCCGACCGTTTCTACGCCATGGATCGCGGCACCGTCACCATTTCCGGCCCCATCGCCGGCCTGACCGACGAGGTTGTCAAGGAACACCTGCAGGTTTGAATTTCATCCCGCCATGCACCTGACCCCGCGCGAACGTGAAAAACTTCTCATCGTCACCGCCGCCGACCTGGCCCGGCGGCGGCAGGCCCGCGGCCTGAAGCTCAATTATCCCGAGGCCATCGCCATCATCACCTACGAGATCATCGAGGGCGCCCGCGACGGCCGCACCGTCGCCGAGCTCATGAGCTATGGCACGACGATCCTCAAGGCCGCCGATGTCATGGAGGGGATCGCGTCCATGATCCACGATGTGCAGGTCGAGGCCACATTCCCTGACGGCACCAAGCTCGTGACCGTCCATCATCCCATCCGCTGAGCCATGATTCCCGGCGAAATCATCACCGCGCCCGATGCCCCGCCTTTGCCGGCCAACCGGCAGCTGGCCGTGGTGACCCTCGATATCACCAACACCGGCGACCGTCCGATCCAGGTCGGTTCGCACTACCACTTCTTCGAGACCAACGAGGCCCTCCGCTTCGACCGGGCCGCCGCCCGCGGCTTCCGGCTCAACATTCCCGCCGGCACCGCCGTCCGCTTCGAGGCGGGTGATACCAAGCGGGTCGAACTCGTCGCGCTCGCGGGCCTCCGCGAGGTCTACGGCCTGAACGCGAAGGTCGGGGGCCGGCTCGATCAAAAGCGGCCGGCGAAAACCAAAAAGCGAAAATGAGCCTGAATCTTTCCCGCCGCCAATACGCCGAGATGTTCGGCCCCACCGTCGGTGACCGCGTGCGCCTCGCCGACACGGAGCTTTTCGTCCAGGTCGAGCGCGACCTCATCGCCGAGGGCGGCGGCTACGGCAACGAGATCAAGTTTGGCGGCGGCAAGGTCATCCGCGACGGCATGGGCCAGTCCCCGACGGCCCTTGATGCCGAATCGCTCGACCTCGTCATCACCAACGCGCTGATTCTCGATCCGATCCTCGGCATCATCAAGGCCGACCTCGGCATCAAGCACGGGCTCATCGTCGGCATCGGCCACGCGGGCAACCCCGGCATCCAGAGTGGCCTCGGCTCGATCTTCGTCGACCCGCGCACCAGGAGGAAAAACCCGATGATCGTCGGCGCCGCCACCGAGGTCATCGCGGGCGAGGGGAGCATCATCACCGCCGGGGGCATTGACACCCACATCCATTTCATCTGCCCGCAGCAGATCGACGAGGCCATCAGCGCCGGCATCACCACGATGCTCGGCGGCGGCACCGGCCCGGCCCACGGCACCTTTGCCACCACCTGCACGCCGGGCGCGTGGAACCTGCACCGGATGCTCGAGGCCGCCGAGGCCTACCCGATGAACCTTGGTTTCCTCGGCAAGGGCAATTGCGGGACCGCCGCCCCGCTGCGCGAGCAGATCCTGGCCGGCGCCATCGGCCTCAAGCTGCACGAGGACTGGGGCACCACGCCCGCCGCCATTGACACCTGTCTCGGCGTGGCCGACGAGCTTGATGTCCAGGTCGCCATCCACACCGACACGCTCAACGAGTCCGGCTACGTGGGCGACACCATCCGCGCCTTCAAGGGCCGCACGATCCACACCTTCCACTCCGAGGGCGCCGGCGGCGGCCACGCGCCGGACATCATCCGCGTTTGCGGCGAGGCCAACGTCCTGCCGTCGTCCACCAACCCGACGCGGCCTTACACGGTCAACACCATCGACGAGCACCTCGACATGCTCATGGTCTGCCACCACCTCGACGCAAAGATCCCCGAGGACGTGGCCTTCGCCGAGTCACGCATCCGGCCTGAAACCATCGCCGCCGAGGACCGGCTGCACGACCTCGGCGCCATCTCGATGATGTCGTCCGACTCGCAGGCGATGGGCCGCATCGGCGAAGTCATTATCCGCACCTGGCAGACCGCGCACAAAATGAAGCAGCAGTTCGGCGGTCTGGGTGGCAAATCGCACCCCGCCGCCGACAACTTCCGCGCCCTCCGCTATCTGGCCAAATACACGATCAATCCCGCCATCGCCCACGGCATCTCCCACATCGTCGGCTCGATCGAGGTCGGCAAACTCGCCGACCTGGTCATCTTCAAGCCCGCGTTGTTCGGCGTGAAGCCCGAGGTCGTGCTTAAGGGCGGCTTCATCGCCTGGGCCAACATGGGCGACCCGAACGCCTCGATCCCCACGCCGCAGCCGACGTTCTACCGTCCCCAATTCGGCGCCGCGGGCAAGGCGCTGGCCTCGACGAACATCACCTTCGTCAGCGCCGCGTCGCTCCGCAGCAAGACGGGCCCGAAACAGCTCGGCCTCGCGCGCCGCCTGGAACCCGTGAAGCACTGCCGGAAGATCGGCAAGGCCGACATGGTGCTCAACGACGCCATGCCGAGGATCGAGGTCGATCCCGAGACCTACAAGGTGACGGCCGACGGTGTGCACCTCACCTGCGAGCCGGCCAAGGTGCTGCCGATGGCGCAGCGCTATTTTCTGTTTTAGCTGGCGGGGCAGGCGGCCGGGCGGAATCACGGCATAGTCCCGCCCTGGCGCTCCAGTGGCATGGGGCGTGCTGACGGAACGTGTAGCACGAATGTGTAAAATGATAACACCGACCCGCACCATGAACATCCACCGCTCCCTGTTCCCCCGTCGCGCCCTTGCCTGGCTCGCCGTTTTCAGCCTGTCACTCGGTTCCATCTCCGCCGTCCCGCTCAAGGTCGCCTACAGCGACTGGCCGGGCTGGACCGCCTTTGCCATCGGCGCCGAGAAGGGCTGGTTCAAGGCCGCCGGCGTGGACGTCGAGCTGCTCTGGTTTGAATACGGCCCCTCGATGGAGGCCTTCACCGCCGGCAAGGTGGACGCTGTGATGGTCACCAACGGCGATGCCCTCGTGACCGGCGCCACTGGCGGCAAAAACGTGATGATTCTCGTGACCGATTATTCCAACGGCAACGACATGGTTGTCGCCAAGCCTGGCATCAAGTCGCTGAAGGATCTCAAGGGCGGCAAAATCGGCGTCGAAGTCGGTTTGGTCGACCACCTGCTGCTGCTCAACGGCCTGAAAAAGGCCGGCTTGAGCGAGAGCGATGTGACCCTCGTGCCCACGCCTACCAATCAGGCTCCGCAAGTGCTGGCCTCGGGCCAGGTCGATGCCGTCGCCGCCTGGCAGCCCAATTCCGGCGCGGCGCTCAAAGCGCTGCCCGGCTCCACGGCGGTCTATACCAGCGCCGACGAGCCAGGTTTGATTTACGACATGGTGACGGTCACGCCGCAAAGCTTGGCGCAGCACCGGGCCGAATGGGTGAAATTTGTCTCCGTGTGGAACAAGATTGTCGCTTACCTCACCGACCCGGCCACACGCGCCGACGGCATCAAGATCATGGCCGCCCGCGCGGGTGTCACGCCCGAGGATTATGCCGCGTTCATGGGCGGCACCAAGCTGCTCACGCTGGCTGAGGGCGCCAAGAAGCTTGCCAGCAAGAGCGCGGGCTTCGAAAGCGTCGCGGGTTCGGCCAAGATCGCGGACGGATTCAACGTGAAGAACGAGGTCTATAAGCAATCGCAGGACGTTGCCACCTACATCGATGCGTCCCTCATGCTCGAGGCCGTCAAAAAATAATTTACCCGGGCCTTGGGCGGCGCGCCGGGCGCCCACCGGCCCGGGCCTGCTCCTCTCCTCATGACGCGGGAACCATGGTTCGCCGTCCTGCGCCCGCTTTCGGCGCGGCGGCGGCTGGCGTTGTGGCTGCTGTCGTTTGCCTTGCCTTTGTTTCTGTGGAGTACGGTCAGTTACGTGCCCTTCCTCTGGCATCCGGTGATGTGCGTGACGGCCCCGGGCGATGTGACTTGGTTCACGGCGGGGATGCTTA
>DATFUQ010000308.1:0-6489 GCA_035260745.1 Lacunisphaera sp.
TCACCAGTGTTGGGTTATGGTCCCTAGGGCTGTCACTTGGAATGCCCGGCCATGTCTTGTATGGCGCATGGCAGGACAAAACCGCCGGTCAGCCTCTGGTGGAAATTTTCTCCACCAAGGATCTGGGCACGGATGGTCACACATGGATCACGCTGCAGGATAAACTTGGCCGGCTTTTTGTCGGCAGCAATCAGTTGCAGGTCTTCGACGGCCAAGCATGGCAATCATTTCCAGTGCCCCATACCTATGCTTTGCGCGCACTGGCCTTCGGGAAGGATGGCCGACTCTGGGCTGGGGCAAAAAATGAAGTGGGCTATTTTGAGGAAGAGTCCCTGGGTGTTTTCAAATATCATTCGCTTATCCAACACCTGCCGGTCGAGGAAAGACTGGTCGGTGAGGTCTGGGGCACCGCCGCGGTGGGCCGGAACATTTATTTTTTTTGCCGGGATAAAGTCCATCGTTGGGATGGCTCGGTTTTCAAAACCTGGTCCTTTGCCACCAATGGCCGGCTCTTCCCGCTTAAACTGAATAACGAACCCTGGTTTCAGCATATCGAAACGGGATTGTATCGGATGACCGAGGCCGGGCCGCAGTTGGAAATGCCCGCGACCCAACTGCCGAACACTGGGATTCTTGGATTGGCCAGGGACGCTGAAGGACTGATTTTGGTCAGCAGCCTCGGATTCTTCCGGACGGGAACACCGTCGCTCCGCATGTCCGGCGATGAGTTGAGCAAATACATCACTGACGCCCGCCTCGCCAGCTATGCCCCATTGCCGGATGGCAACTTTGCCATTGGCACGGTGAATGGAGGCATGGCCCTGGTGACCAAGACGGGTGAGTTGCAGCGCATCCTAGACACCGCTGACGGCCTGCCATCCCGCGCCATTTTATCGATCACTCCAGACGGCGAAGGATATGCCTGGTGTACCACGCCTGATGGAATATTCCGCATTGAGGTCGGTGGACACATCACACGGTTTGGCCCGACCAACGGGCTCAAGGGACAAGGGGTCGTTGACTTGAAGGCCGGCAACTCCGGTTTCTATGCTTTGACCCGAGACGGGGTCTTCAACCTCATCCCGTCGACCACAAAAGGCGGACGCTTCGCGCAGTTGCCGCAACTCACGGTGGTATACAATGACATGCTGCCCTTTCGAGGAGGCCTGTTGCTAGCCCGGCTTGGTGGCTTGGATTTTTTTGACGGAGCCAATGTCAGGCCGTTGTTCACCCTCGCGGCCAAGTCTGTGTTTTTCACTCAACCATCCCACACCACCCCGGGCAGCTTTTATTTGTCCGAACAAACCGGCGTAGGCCGGCTGGTGGCCCAGCCCGATGGCTCATTTGTTCACACCCTATTGCTGGAGCTGCCTGATTTCTTCAACTCCCTGCACGAAGGCCCGGGGGAACGGCTCTGGATCGGATCGGAGGGCAAGGGTGCTTTCGCCTACGACCCCAGCGCGCAACAACTGACGCCTATCAATGATCCTGCCAACAGGGAGCCTTTCCCGGGCCGGGTCATGATTTCGGGCAATGATCGGCATATTCTCTTTTTCCACCATGGCCGGGTGTTGATGGCCGGGCCGGATGGGAACGGTCTGCGTGTGCTGGAAGGCGTGCCGGCCCTCGATTTTAGCGCAACGAAATCAATTCCCGGAAGCCAAGGTAACCTGGTTGCCTTCAGGCGAGCCAACGCCACCGATAGTTCGGTCCAAGGCCTGGGCATTTTGGCCATCGATCAAACCGGAAAAACCGACTGGCGGGAGTTGGATGTGCCGGCTTTGCGCGCTATCGGTTCCATTCGCACCATGGAGTTCTCCCAGGAAGACCGCCGGTCCATTCTTTGGATCGGAGGATCCGAGGGTCTCCTCCGGCTGGATTATGACGCCATCCCGGCGGTGCAAAAACCCGACCCTCCCATCATTCGGTTGGACACCGGACATTCCAGCCGGTCCGTTCAGTCCGGCGAACTCACCTTTCCGTTCCAAGACCACCGCCTCAGTTTCCGGGTATTCACCGGCGACTACGCCAAGGGCAAGGACTGGCTCTTTCAGACCCGCCTGGGCAACGACCAGGGTGAATGGTCCTCGTCCACCGCGCGGCGGTCGTATGAATTCACCAATCTTTCCGAGGGCGACTATCGCTTTGAGGTCCGCGCGGTCAATGCGGCCGGCCTGGCCAGCGCGCCATCAGTTTTCACCTTCCGCATCCTGCCGCCCTGGTATCGCTCGGGTTGGGCGTATGCTGGCTACGCTGCAGTTCTGGCCTTGGGCGTGTTCGGCGTCATCCGGGTTCGCGAACGCCAGATCCGCATCCGCAATCAGGAACTGGAGGCGCTGGTCGAGGTCCGCACCGCCGAACTCGTGAAGGCCAGCGCCGCCAAGGACGAGTTCCTCGCCGGCGTCAGCCACGAGATCCGCAACCCGATGAACGGCGTCATCGGCATCGCCGAGTCCTTCAAGACCGAGGGCCTCGACCTCGAAAGCCGCCGCAAATTCAGCCTGCTCCGCCAGTGCGCCAGCCACCTGTCCTCGCTGCTGGAGGACATCCTCGATTTCTCCAAGGTGCAGGCGGGCGCTATCGAACTGGATCCCAAGCCGTTCGATCTGCCTGAACTGGTCGAATCCATCACCGCCATCACGGGTCCCGACAGCGAAAAATACGGCATCCCCGTGGAGATCGCGGTTTCCCCCGCCGTGCCCCGTGAACTGGTCGGCGATGCGCGCCGCATCCGCCAGATCCTGATTAATTTTGTCAGCAACGCCCTGAAGTTCTCCGGACGCGGCCAAGTCAGCGTCACCGTCTGGTGCAAGAGCCCCAGCGCGGGGCAAACCGAGGTGATCTTCGCCGTGTCCGACGAGGGGCCCGGCATTTCCGCCGATGAGCAGCAGCGGCTGTTCACGCGGTTTGAGCGTGGCGCCGCCGCGCAGCAGGGCCGCGTGCCCGGCACCGGTCTCGGGCTGGCGCTGTGCAAGGGCCTCGCGGAAAAAATGGGCGGCCGCATCTGGCTCGAAAGCGAATTGGGCCGCGGCTCGTGTTTTTATTTCAGCGCCCCCTTCGCGGCGGCCGAAATCCCGGCCGGGTCTGCGCCTGCAACACACGCTGCAGTCGCCGGGTCGGCCCGGAGCGCCCTGGTCGTGGACGATCAGGAATACAACCGCATCGTGCTGGCCGACCTGCTCCAAACGCTCGACTTCAGCGTGCTCACCGCAGGCGAAGGCCAGGCAGCCCTGGCGCTGGCCGAGCGCCAGGTGTTTGACGTCATCTTCCTTGATTTCAACCTGCCGGGCCTGAGCGGCGTTGATGTCGCCCGCGGTATCCGTGTCCTGCCCAATGATTCGGCCCACGCCCTGATCCTCGCCACCACCGCCTTTACCACCCCGGAAAAACGCGCCCTGTGCCTGAACGCCGGCATGGACGCGTTCCTCAGCAAGCCGGTAACGATGGAAAAACTGCGCAAGGCGCTCGCCGCTGCCACCGGGCCGGGCGCGACGCCGGCCACCACCCATCAGCCGGTTCCCGCCGACCGGCTCAACAACCTGCGTTTGCTGGCCAGGAAAAAGAACGCGCCCTTTGCCGAGGAGCTGGCGCTGTATTTTTCCGAACTCGACGTGGAGTTGGAGCAGCTCAACGCCGCCATGCAAAAAGAGGATGCGGCCGGAGCCGGTCACTACGCCCATTTGCTCTGCGGCCGCTGCGGCTTTATCTACGAGCGCGAACTGGAACAGACGTTGCGGAAAATCGAGGGCGTGGTTGCCAACCAACAGTGGGCCGACGCCCGGTTTCTCAGCCGTGAATTCCAGGCCCAGCTGGCCGGCTTGCGGGTCAGGTTGGCTTCCGCCGTCCCAGTTGGTCCGCCCGCGTGAGCCCGTTGACGATGGCGTAATGGATCAGCTTGGGCGTCGTGTGAATGTCGAGCTTGCGCATGATGTCGCGCCGGCGTGACTGCACGGTGGCCGGGCTGATGCTCAGCATGACGGCAATTTCCTCGTCGGTCTTGGACTCGCCAATCATGGAAAGGATCCGGGTCTCGTAGTCCGACAGCACCCGGATGAACGCCTTGGGGTCGCGCCGGATGCTGGCGCTCGATTCATTCACGATCGGCGTGTAATAGACCCGGCCGCCGAGCACGGAGTGAATCGCCTCGGACAGGACATCCGGCCGCTGATCGTTCTTGTCCACGAATCCGTGCAGTCCGATGCGCTGCACTTGCAGCATGGTCCAAGGATCGCGATGCGAGGAAATGGCCAGGATTTTTATCCGGGGCAGCTCATCGAGAACCGCTTTGGCCATCTCCAGACCATCCCCGTCGGGCAAGGAAATATCCATCAGCACCAGGTCGGGCTCGTGTTTGCGAATCGCCGCCAGGCCTTCCCGGCAGGTGCCGCAATGTTGCAACACCTGCAGGCCGAGCTCCCGACAGTGCAGGGTGAAAAACTCCGCCACGAGCCGCTGATCCTCTACGATTACTACCCGGCCGATGCCGGGCCCCTCGCCGGGTGCCTTTCCCGGTGTTGTGTCGATTGTATTCACACGTTTCATTGGAGTCTGGAATGTGCCGCCATCTCAAGCAAGCTGTCGCCCCAAGGAATCCAGCCACCGTCTCATTGCTCCGCCAATGGGCTTCTCCTGCCTGATCATGTGAATATCATTTTATTTTACGCCCCGGAAGTCGAGCTTCCCCTGCCGCGGAGTGATCCGCGGGCGGTGCACCTGCTCGATGTGCTCCGGCGCCGGCCGGGTGACAACTTTGACGCCGGCCTGATCGATGGCCCCCGGGGCAAGGGCACCTTGGTCGCCATCGACCGGGAGACTCTCACACTCTCCTTTGTATGGACCGGGCCGCCCCCGCCGCTCAGCCCCATCACGCTGCTCATCGGTCTGCCCCGGCCCCAAACCGCCCGTGTCATACTACGCGAGATGACGGCACTGGGCGTCGCCGCGCTGCACTTCATCCGCACCGAAAAGGGGGAGGCCAGCTACGCCCGTAGCACCCTTTGGCAATCCGGTGAATGGAAAAGCCATCTCATCGCCGGCGCCGCGCAGGCCTTCTGCACGCGGCTGCCCGAAATGACCCACGAACGCTCCTTGGTCGAATGCCTCACCGTGCTGCCGGCCGCCCCGGCCCGCCTGGCCCTCGACAACTATGAATCTCCCGCGGCGCTCAGCGCCTTCGACCCCGCAGGATGCAAATCAGCCATCCTCGCCATCGGCGCCGAGCGCGGTTGGTCGGCCCCCGAGCGGGAACTGTTGCGTCAAAACGGATTTGCCTTTGTCCATCTCGGTCCGCGCGTGCTCCGCACGGAGACCGCCTGCCTCGCCGCCGTGACCCTGCTCAAGGCAAAGCTCGGTTTGATCTGAAAATGCCCACAGTGGGCTGGCGCGCGCCTTTGCCGAGGCGTTTCACGCAGGTCCAGTCCGTCGGAGATAGCTCCAGTTCGCCCGGCATCTCGAACACAATGAGTGGATCCGGATTCCCGTCGAGTAATCCAGCCAGGCGGGCAAAGAGTCCGGGTGCGACTTCCGGGATGATCTCATACGGCGGATCAATAAACACCAAGTCGGGCACTCCACCTGGCGATAGCTTGAGGGCATCCCCATTGACAACCTGCAGATCCGCGGCTTCGCGCTGAAGGCTTTTGCAGACCGCTGCGATGTTTTGGCGGATATATTCAGCGGCTTTGGCGTTTTTCTCGACAAACACCCCGCCAGTCGCGCCGCGACTGAATGCCTCCAACCCATAGGCCCCGCTGCCTGCAAACAAATCCCAGAACCGCGCCCCGGTTACCCGCGCCCCCAGGCTGGAAAAGACCGCCTGTCGCATGGCATCGGTCGCCGGGCGGACCGCGTCGCCCTTGGGCAGCACCAGCGGTATGCCGCGAGCCTGTCCGCCGGTTATCCGCATGGACACGCCCTCCCTTGATCCCGCGCCAACCCGGAGCAATTTTCAAAAAACGGGCAAAATGGCGGAACAGTTTTTGCTGCTGAGGGTTGTAACATAGGATTTGCACGTCGCCGGGAGGGAAATAGTCTCCCCTTGCCGCCGAAAAGCCAGCCACCTAACTGGCTTCCGCATCACTCAAAGGCAATGCCTGACCCAGTTCACCAAGCATGTTTTTCCGCCTCATAGTCAGGCTGCTTTGCCCTGCGCTGCTCGCTGCCGCCCCACTGCAGGGCGTGGAGCGAAACGGGTGGCCTTTTTTCGTCCGGCAGGAAAAGCCCGACGGAACGGTCGAATCCGCGGAATACCTCGTTCCTTTCTTGTTTCAGAAAACCCGCGCGGATGGGGCCACCCTGCAGGGATTCCGGCCGGTGTATCTGCACGTCAAGGAGGATGGCCGCGAAACGACCATGCTGTTCTATCCCTTTTTCACCTGGCAAAAGGAAGCCGGCTACCGGAATTTCAGTTTCTTCCAGCTCATCAATTACCGCCGGCAGACCGAACCGGACAGCCAGACGACCAACCGCAGTTTCGATGTCTGGCCGGTA
>DATFUQ010000309.1:0-8333 GCA_035260745.1 Lacunisphaera sp.
GGAATCGGCGGCGATGGCCTGCTGCAGTTCCGGGCCGTGGGCGCCGAGGAGCTTGAGCGCGGCCTCCAGCAGCACATAGGTGCCGAGCACGCGCTGCTCGAGCCGCCGCTGGACGCCGTGATCGCCGCGCAGGAGCGCATCGCCCGCGGCGAGGCGCCGGAGGCCGCCGCCCGGGCGGCCGGGCTGGCGCCGCGCTGAAACGGCCGCGGCTCAGCGCTCGATCCCGACGGGGTAGAGCAGGTAGCGCTCGTCGTAGAACTTGCTGCGCTCGTAGAACCACTGCAGCCGGGCGGTGGGATCCGCCGCGAACTTCGGGTCGGCCACCAGCTTCGCCGCGAACTCCACCTTCAGCTGCGGATCGTCGGCGAGCATTTTCTCCGCCAGCGGCGCGACGACGTAGCCCTCGATGTATTCCGTGCGCTGGAGGATCTCGTTGAAGAAACCCCAGGCGAACAGCGAATCCTTGCTCTGCGGTTCGAGCATGATCACGGCCAGTTCGCCCAGCGGCTGGTCGGTGGACACGCGGACGGAGCCGGCGGGAAAAAACTCGGAGTGCGGCTCGGCCTTCACGCCGGTCGTCAGGGTGTAATGGCCCTCGAACGGCTCGGTCGCGGCCTTGGGGTTCACGAGCCGGTACAGCTCGACGCCGACGGTCTTCGCCGCGGTCAGGGGTTCCATCTGCACGCCGTGCAGCTTGAGCCGGTTGATGACCTCCGGTTTGGTGGCGGGCACCCAGTAGGCCTTCGGGCGCGGGAGCACCACGCCGGGCTTGTCGTCGAACACCGGGAGCCCCGGGTAAAGTCTCGGCGTGCCGAGCCAGCGGACCTCCTTCACGCCGGAGGCGGGCGAAACATATTCGTCGTAGGCGATGCCCCGAAAGTCGGTCTTGGTCGCGTCGCCGGGGATGTCGCCCCAGTTCATCGGCACGGTGGCGGGGCGCGCGGCGGAATCGGCGGCGATGGCCTGCTGCAGTTCCGGGCCGTGGGCGCCGAGGAGCTTGAGCGCGGCCTCCAGCAGCACATAGGTGCCGAGCACGCGCTGCGGGTAGGGTTTCAGCGAGTGGTTCTCGACCAGGATGGCCGGGAGGTGGCGCAAGTCGCCGTAGGCATTGGAAAAACGCGGATCGCCGTGATAGTTGCTGAGACCCGCGGCGAGGTCGCGGTTGTTGACCGCGAACACAAGCGGCCCGGGGATATGCCCGTTGGCGGAGAGGGCGGAATCGAAGGCCGGGCGGAGGGTGTGGTCCAGCCACGCGGCGATCCTGGGCGACCAGGCAAAGCTGCCGTTCCAGCCGTGGTAGCCGTAGGTGATGTCGTAGGCGTAATCGATGCCGTCGGTGACATGCAGGTCGAGGTAGAGCGTGGGGCGGGTCAGATTGAGCAGCCAGAGCATGGCCTGCATCTCCGGGCTGTCCGCTTTCACGTAGTCGCGGTTCAAATTCAGATTCTGCGCGGTGGTGCGCCAGCCCTGGTGGACGGGGCCGCGCTGGTTGGGCCGGTTCCATTCGGAGGCGCGCTCGTGGCCGTCGGCGTTGAACACGGGGACGAAGAGGAAGTTCGCCTTGTCGAGCAGCTGGTCCTTGCCGCCAAAGGCGATGTCGCGGAGCAGCATCATCCCGGCGTCCTTCCCGTCGATCTCGCCGGAATGGATGCCGCCCTGGGCGAGGAGCGTGGGCTTGCCGCCGGCAAGCAGCGCGGCGGGGGCGAAGTCCTTTTCCTTTGTCGCGACGACGACGTAGAGGGTGCGGCCCTGGGCGGTCTGGCCGAACGGGTGCAGCTCCAGCAACGGCGAGGCGTCGGCGAGTTTCCGGAGCCACGCGATGGTGTCGTCATAGTTCGGCGAGTCGAGCAGCTGCATCTTTTCCGCGGGCGTGATCCACGGGTTGTCGGGCTTCGCGATGAGCGCCTCGCTGGCCCCGTGCCACGGCGGGGCGGGCGGGAGATAGTCCGAGGGGCGGGCGGCAAAAGAGGTGGAGCCGAGCAGGGCGGCGAGCAGGGATAAGCGCATGACTGCAACAAAACGCAAAGACCGCCAAAGACGAAATGAAATTGTCTCCGCCCGGCACAGTCCAGCGGATTTCGCAACTTTCACTTTTCCCGGGGAATCGTGATGCGGCCAGTTCCGTCCATGAACCTGGCCCGTCCTGTCGTTTTCTACCCTGGCTTGCTGGTGTCCGCTTGCGTCCCCGTGGCGCAGCCCTGAAGGCGCGGTCAGGCGGCCGGCGCGGGCTTGAACTCCTCGAACTTGGCCATCAGGTCGAACATCGAGGCCGGGATGATGAGATCGCCAGTCAAGTCGGCGGCTTTTTCATTCACGTTGCCCTTTTTGTCGATGGAGATGGTTATATTCTGCACCCGCAGCGTGCAGAACACGGGGCATTGGGCCGACCGCTTGAGCAGGAGGCGGGTGAACACGGCGGCGTTGTCCGCCTTCGGCCTGGCCGAGACGATCGGCATGATGTCACCGGCCTTCAAGGCGGCCAGCTGCGCCGGGTCGGTGATCGTCTCGAGCGTGTTGATCTTTTTCTGCTCATCGAGCCAGCGCCGGGATTTTTCGCAATAAGGGGTGTCCTTCACGAAGGCCCACGGCAGGAGGATGGCAAAGCCGACGATGAGACCCGCCTCGGCGATCCACACCAGGGCGAGGAAGATGCCGGTGACATTGCCGCCGCTCTTCATGCCCCACGAGCCTTCCTCATAAAGGATCTTCATGCCGCGCAGGATTTCCTCGGGGGTGCAGACCCACGGGGCTTCATCGAACAGGGTGTGGATGTGCCCGCTCCATTCCCCGTAGAGCGCCAGCAGGCCGGCGCCGAGCCCGCACAGCGCGGCGAGCCCGGTGTTGCGCACCTGGCCGGCCTTGAGGAGGCGCATGGTCATCCAGCCGAACACGCCGCCATAAGCGCAGGTCGCCAGCATGTTGAGGTAGATGAACGGCACCCAGCGGATGAGGTAGGAGTAGGCCAGCCCGAGCGGGAAACCCGCCGCCGCGGCCGCGCCGAGGCTGAGCCCCACGGCCGAGAGGTTGAATTTCCCCGAATGCCGGTATGCTTCCAGTGTGTCGCTCATGGTGTGTGCGCCGAGAGAGATTAAGGGTTGAAGGCGGATCCCGCTGACGCGCGAAGTTGAAGGAGCCAGCCGAGCGCGGCAAGGTTGAACGCCGCCTTTTCGCCGGCGCTGCCAACCGGCGGTTGCCCGCCCGATTGGCGATCCAGGCCATCGAGCAGACACGCGTCTCCACTAGCGGGCCGGGCTTGTTTCCCGCGTGGCTTTCGGATAGACGTCCGGCGTCTGCCATTCCCGGCGGGCATCACCCCAACCCCGGTTACCCCATGAACAAGCAGTTCCTCATCTCCGTCGTGGTCGTGTTCATCGCTTCCATGCTGCTGGGCTTTTGCGTCCATGCCGTGCTTCTGAAGGACGATTACGCAGCCGAGCCCGCGCTGATGCGCAAGGAAGCCGACGCCCAGCGGCACTTCCCCGCGATGCTCGCGGCTCATGTGCTTATCGCGCTCGGTGTCACTGCCATCTATCGCCGCGGGCGCGAGTCCGGCAAGGGCTGGCTGGGCCAGGGCGTGCGCTTCGGCTTTTGGTTCGCCGTCGCGTCCGGTGTCCCCGGTTTCCTCATCTATTACGCCGTGCAGCCGATGGGACTGATGCTCGTGGTGAAGCAGATCATCTTTGGCGGCATAGCCACTGTCTTGCTTGGCATCGTCGTCGCCGGGCTGAACAAGTAGGCTGTACAAATATCCGCCCCGTCGCGTGGCGGGAGGGTCGTGCCTTTCGGGTTCAGCTCGGATTGGATCCGCGCGAGGTCAGTCTCTATCGCCATCGGTGGCGACGAGCAGGGTGAGGGCGGAGAGGATGATGACGGTGGTGATCATGGTAGGAGAGTTAAGGGTGTTCAGGTGAGGCGGACGCCGCCATCGACGGTGATGTTCTCGCCGATGATGAAGCTTGAGTCCTCGGAGAGGAGGAAACGGGCGAGCTTGGCGACCTCGTTGGAGGTGCCGAAGCGCTTGAAGAGCGATTGGGCGGCCATGCTGTCCTCGAAGCCCTTCTGGGCTTCCGCCGGGAAGCCGAGCTTGTTGTAGATGGGCGTCTTGATCGGTCCGGGGCTCAGCGTGTTGATCCGGAGGCCACGCGGGGCCAGCTCAACGGCGAGCGACTTGCCGAGTGAGACTACGGCGGCCTTGGTGGCCGAGTAGATGCTGGTGGTCGGGAAGCCAAGTTCCGCGACGACCGAGGCGTTGAAGACCACCGTGCTGGGGTTCGCGAGGACCGGCAGCAGTGACTGCAACTGGAAATACAGACCGCGGACGTTGACGCCAAACATGTCGTCGAAGTGCTTCGGGGTCATCGCCTCGATCGGGCCGAACTGGCCGATGCCGGCGTTGAGGAATGCGCCGTCGAGTTTCGCGGCGTGCTTCTTGATCTCGGCACCCAGCGCCTGGGCGTCGGCGAGGGAGCCGGAGTCGGAAGCAAGGACGATGGCGGCCGAACCGAGCGTGGCGCGCGCGGCGGCGAGCGTCTCCGGGTTGCGGCCCGTGACGATGACCCGCGTGCCTTCGGCTTGCAGGAGTTGGGCGGTCGCCAGGCCGATGCCGGTGGTGCCGCCAGTGATGAGGATGGTTTGGTTTTTCATGGGAAAGGTGGGTTATTACGGAACAAACGTTCCAAAATAAATAATGGAAATCAGTCGAGGACCTGCAAGGCCAGGCGAACGGTTTGCCCCAAGCTTGCCTTGTCGCCCAGCGCGCGCGAGGCGACGGCGATGCCGAGGATGGTGTGATAGAAGAAGTGGGCGAGGGCGACGGGATCCTTGGACTTGGCGAGCTCGCCTTTGCGCTGGGCCAGGCTGAAGCGGGAGACGAACAGCCCCTCGATTTCGCGGGCATGGGTTTGGGCCGCCGCGCGGGTGTCGGCATCGTGCGGTGAGAGCTCGACCATGGCGTTGACCATGAAGCAGCCGGGCGAGCCATTCGCCCCCTTGCTGCAGCTGCCGGCGATGATGCCCTCCAGCAGCCCGGTCATGATTTCGCGCACCGGGGCGGGATCGTCGAGCTTGCGGCGGATGCTGTCGAGCGCGCGGTCGAGGTAGCGCTTGAGGGCGGTTTGGTAAAGGGCCTGCTTGTCGCCGTAGGTGTCGTAGAGGCTCTGGCGGCTGACGCCGAGTTCCTCGGTCAGGTCGGAGAAGGAAGTGTGCTTGAAGCCGCGCGCACGGAACAACTCGAGCGCCTGGTCGAGCACTTCGGTCTCATCGAACTCTTTTTGGCGAGGCATGAAGCGATATAAGAACGGCCGTTCCAGAATTGGCAAGAACTTTCTTGGTAAATTTCACCGGGCCCGGGGCCGGGGGCGGCGAGGCGACCCCGGGGCGAGGGATTCCTTGCCTTGCCGCGGGCGGGACGGAGGCGCAGGCTGCGGGCGAACCCACCCTCACCCATGACCTACAAGAAGATCGCCATGACCCCGCGGAAGCGGATCGCCCTCGTCGCCCATGACGGCCAGAAGCAGAACCTCGTCGAGTGGGCCAAGTTCAACCGCAACGTCCTGGCCTCGCACGAGGTGTGGGCCACCGGCACCACCGGCGGCATGATGGAGAAGACGCTCGGCTTCCCCGTGGCCAAGCTGCAGAGCGGCCCGCTGGGCGGCGACCAGCAGATCGGCGCGATGATCGTGGAGGGCAGGATCGACTTCCTCATCTTCTTCTGGGACCCGCTCGAACCGCAGCCGCACGATCCCGACGTGAAGGCGCTGCTGCGGATGGCCGTGGTGTGGAACATCCCGACCGCCTGCGACCGCGCGACGGCGGACTTCATGATCTCCTCACCGCTGATGCACGGCGCCTACGAGCGGTTGGTGCCGGACTACGAGAGCTACCGCCTGCGCCGGCTCCCGGCAGAAGCGAAACCCGCCGCCCGCAGCGCGAAGCCGAAAGCGTGAGCATTGAGCGCACAAAGGAGAAAATCGCGGAGAGGGGCGGGCGGCTTGTAACGTGATACGTTACAAACTGCCGGGACCGGTGTGGAGTTTATCATCCATCAGCTGACAAACCGGGAGGGGCGGATGGCAGCAGCAGGTCGACGCGGTGCATGCCTGGGCCCCAGCCGTCAGGGGTGCGGCGGACTTCCTTCGCCCCGAACTTCGAGAAGAACGGCGCGGACTTCTGGCTGGCGGCAATGTGCAGCGGTTCACCGCCATGCGCGCGCACCGCGGCGACAACGCGGGCCATGATCGTCCGGCCAAGTCCCCGGCCCTGCGCGTCCGGCGAGACATGAATCCAGCGCAGGCTCAGGCCGTGTGCTTCGCGCAGCACGCCGAAGGCCCCGACGATCTTTTTTCCGAGCAGGCAGACCTCATAGCCCGCCGGCACGGGGGCCAGAAATTCCACGTAGTCGGCGCGTTCGTTTGGCGCGAAAAACTCCGGGCAGTTCCCGTCGAACAGCGCGAGGCACGCCGCGAGATCGGCCGGCTGATAGGGGCGAAAGATGGGTGCACTCGGCATGGAACGAGGCAAAGGCGATTTGTCCCGGACTCAATACTTTCGACCATGGACGCCCGACAGCTCTGGTTGTCGGCGGCCGGAACAGTGCTGAGCGCGATTGCCAGGCGGAGGATGGCAACTAGAGTGATGGCATGCTGAAGACGAAATCAGTGCATTCGCCCATCGAGCCGGGCGATGGGCTGCGGATTCTCGCGACGCGCTTCCGCGGTCGCGGGCTGCCGGCGGACCATTATGACGTGTGGATGGCGAACCTCGGCCCGAGCGAGAAGCTGCTGAAGGCGGTCATGGGCGGGAGATTACCTGGCGGGAATTCTCCAAAAAATTTCGCGACGAGCTGTTTGCGCCTGCGGCGACCGACGCCGGCAATGCCACGATCAAGAACCACGGCCAGAAATTCACGCTGCGGCTGCTGGGCAAACTGGCGGCGAAGGGGAACATCACGCTCCTCTGCCATTGCGCCGAGGACGCCAAGGAATGCCACCGGTTCCTGCTGCAGAAGCTGATCGAACGGGAGCGCGAATAAGGTGCCCCAATAGCGTAGCTAGAGTAACCTAGCGCGGTCGCACTTCATCAAAGTCTTCGATGGTAAGCGCAAAACTTTCACGTCGAGGTTTAGCCCGAGCAAAAATCAGCGGAGTTTCCCAATTCGCGCACCACGATCTGACCAATTCGATTCCTGCGCTGTCAGCCTTTGCGCCGAAAATTACTCTTCGTAGCAGGTGAGATGGGAAAGAGACAAAGCCCGGCGAGACGCGATAACGGAATACGCGGAGTTCACCCTCGTGCGCCCAAAACGGAGCTTTTCTCCAAATCAGAATGTTCGAGATGTCATCGCGAATTCGAATGTAATTTAGATCAGGAAAGTTTGGTGGATAAACAACGGAAGCGGCGCTACCGATTTCATGCTCCATGCCTACTTGGAACTCGAGACAGATTCCTTTGTGACCATCCGCGTAATATGAGAACATCAGGATGTCATCCGGTCTTCCAGCCCAACAAAACACGCTCGATTGCTCCCTAACTAGCTTCAGGTTGTTATCCAAAACATACTGAAGCACGCCAGGATTTTCCCATGGGCGCTTAGCCATGATGGCCGCAACTGATTTCTCCTTTTCCGTTGGACTGAGAAGGCCTTCCGTCGCCAATTTTTTAGCGAAAGAGAGCCAATCTTGTTCGTTTCCCTCAAACGTAAGAGGTAGGTTACAGTCGAATGGGTCGTTGAATGCCGCCGGCGCCGAAAAATAGAGCCGACGATTTCGAAAAATGTCTTCCGTGAATCGCGCTGGATGTTGAATGGGGCGATATTTGAAAAGACTGCGTGGTGGGAGGTCTTGAGTCATACACGGTCTGCAAACTGATCAAAGGCGAGCGTGGAGGAGTCCTTACATGACGAGCTGCGTTACGAACTCATGCACCGGCATCGACTCGAGCTTCGTGCGGTCAGCGAAGAGGGCCATGAGTTTCGTGGCCTTGGCCTTGCCGTAATGGGCGGCAAAGGCGGCCTGGGCCTTCTGCTGGAGGACGGGAATGCCTTCCTTGCGGCGGCGGCGGTGGCCGATGGGATATTCCACGGCAATCTTGTCGGTCTTTGAGCCGTCCTTGAAGAAGACCTGCACGGCGTTGGCGATGGAACGTTTCTCGGGATCAAGATAGTCTTTCGAGTAGGACTTGTCCTCGGTGACGGTCATCTTGGCGCGGAGGGCGTCGATGCGCGGGTCGGCAGCGACCTTGTCCTCGTAGTGGTCGGCCGTGAGCGCGCCGAAGATGAGCCCGATGGCCGTCATGTATTGCAAGCAGTGGTCGCGATCGGCCGGGTTGTGGAGCGG
>DATFUQ010000310.1:0-7773 GCA_035260745.1 Lacunisphaera sp.
GAGGCGAGCACGAAGCCCACCATGCTCACCAGGATGAAGCGGAGGGTCATGCTGCCGCCGAGGGCGCGGTAGCGGCCGGAGAACGTGCCGAAGAGATTGAGCGCGATGATGACGACCGGCACGGCGAGGAGGTAATTGGCGACGGCGCCGAGGGTGGAAATCCACACCGGCACCGGAGCGCCGATCAGGCGGCTGCCGCCGGCGAAGCCGGTCGTGACCGCCAGCCACCAGAAGGCGAGCGGGGCCAGGTAGTAGTTGGCGATGGGCTTGCCGAGAATCTTGGGCAGGAAGTAATACGCCGCGGCCAGCGCCATCGGCACGAACCAGAGGCCGTAGAGGCCGTGCACATACCAGGCGTTGACGACCGGCTGCAGCGCGCCGCGCACCGGCGCCTTCAGCAGCATCACCTGGGCGACCGCGTAGAGCCAGGGGAACCAGAACGCCGCGCCGAAGAGATACCACTGCGAGGCGAAGACATTCTCGGTGTTGCGGATGCTGAAGGTGGTGACCGACCAGGCCCCGATGAGGGCGTAGGCCGCGAGCAGGATGAGCGGCACGAAGCGCGGCATCTCGAGCAGCTCGAAGGAGGTCGAGTAACCGCCGAGGATGCCGAGCACGCCGAGCGTGACGCCGAGGTTCCAGAACTTGAGGGCGACAAACAGCCAGCCGCCGTGGCGGAGGGTCGTCGCGGAGAGGCGGGCCATCAGCCAGAGGCCGAAGCCGAACGCGGCGTTCATCCCCCACCCGTAAACGAGGGCGTTCTGCGCGGCGGGGGCGACACGGCCGTAGGTGGCCCACTCACACGCCGAGAGGAAGCCGGGTAGGTGCAGCTTGACGGAGGCGATCAACTGGAGCGCGCCACCGAGGAGGAGCCAGACCAGCGCCGAGGCAAAGAAGAAGAGCACCGGCCATTTGGCGGAGGCGTCGATCTCCATCTGTTCCGTGCGGTCGTTGTTATTCGGTGAAGTCATCGGGGGTTACTGCTTCGCGTGCTCCGCGGCGGTGAGCTTGATGGCCTGCTCGATGGGGAGGCGGACCACGCCGGCCTTCTGGTCAACCCAGCCGTAGGTGGTGGACTCGGCCAGTTCCTTGGCGCGGTGCTCCACCAGCAGGGCCTTGCGGTCCGCCGGGGTCTTCACGCCCTCGATCTTGTCCACGGTGTAGGCGTGCGGCGCGTAGATCTTCAACGCGAGCCAGCCGAAGACCGTGAAGCAGACCAGCACGATGACCGTGGTGAACACGGGCGTGCGGTGCGGGAAAGAGAAGTTGGAGGAATCGTTCATGACTGATGGGCCGGGGCGGCGCCCGACTCCGGCGCAGTGGCTTCGTGATGCGTGAGGGACTCGACGATGCGCGGGTCGCGGATCGGGATGAGCTTGGCCGTGGGGAAGCTCCGCAGGTAGGACCAAGCGCAGACGCCGCCGACACCGACGACGGAGGTCAGCACCCAGAGCAGGTTGATCGAGAGGAACGGCAGCGGCTCGTCGTGTGGATCCTTCAGGGCGGGCAGCACGTTGTAGCAGAGGTCCACGAGGATGATGGTGGCCACCCAGAGGCTGATGATCAGCGCGGGCTTGCGCTCGGCTTTGTTGCGGTAGCGCAGCCAGGCGAGGAACGGCACAAAGAAGTGCCCGAAGAGAATGAGCATGCCGACATACCACCAGTCGCCCGACTCGCGGATGTTATACCAGAAGGTCTCCTCGGGAACGTTGGCGTTCCAGATGAGGAAATACTGCGAGAAGGTGACGTAGCCCCAGAACACCACGAAGGCGAAGGCGAGCGCGACCAGGGTGTGAAACTGGGTCGGCGTGTAGATGCCCTTGTAGTCACCGCGAGCGTAAAGCCAGCATGTGATCACCACGGCGAACGCCAGGCCGGCGCGCATGCAATTCGCGAAGAACCAGACGCCATACATCGTCGAGAACCAGTGATACTCGAGGCTCTTCATCCAGTAGATGGCGGCGAAGCTCAGGGCCAGCGCGGTGAGCACAATCCCGCCGGCCGCGGTCCGGCGGTTCATGAAGGTCCACTTCGCATCGCCGTCCTTGTCCTGCGCGAAGGAAGCCTTGCGCAGGCGGTAGGCCAGTCCGGTCCACACGGCGAAGAAGCCGAGCGTCATGCCGGTGAACATGTTCAAGTTCAGGAAGGCGGCCTTCTTGAGATAGAGCGGATCGGAACCCACCGTGTGGCCGCCGTGGATCTCGTGCAGCCGGTCCATCCACGGCCAGATGAGGCCGGGCTTCATCCACGCGCAGATGAGCAGCGGGAGGAAAAGGACGAAGAGCCACTTGAAGGCGGAGAGTGCGTGCTCCCATTGGCGGCGGATGACGGTGGACCAGCCGGCGTCCGTGATGTGATGGATGAGGATCAGCAGCAGCATGCCGATGCACACGGCGGTCCAGTAAGTGACGCCCACGAGATAGGACAGCGCGACATGCTGGGCAGGCGAGACCAGGAGGCCGGCGCCAGTGAGGGCAAGGCCGACCACGCCGCCGATGAGGAAGCGGGTCGCCAGGGCGGCGGTGGGAAGCGGCGAAGAAGAAGCGGGCGCGCTCATGTTACTTCAGCTCTCCCCTTTGGTCAGCCGGCACATCGGCCAGCGTGGCGTGACGCGCGCGCTGGAGCGCGCGCACGTAGGCGACCACGGCCCAGCGGTCGTCCGGCGAGAGCTTGTCCGCGTAGGACATCATGGTGTTCTTGCCGTGGGTGATGGTGTTGAAGATCTCGCCCTCGGCCATCGCCCGCAGACGGTCGTCGTGGTAGGTCGCGGTGCTGAGCATACCGTAGGACTTGGTGATGCCGTTGCCGTCGCCCAGCGCGCCGTGGCAGGGCGCACAATAAATGGTGAAGCGATTCCGGCCGCGCTTGATGAAGGTCTCATCGACCACCACGCCGGCGGGAAATCCGCGACCGAAGGAACCATCGGGCAGCTTGCCTTCATAGCGGAAATCATCGGCACGGAGATAAGCGGGGTCGTGGAACGCGTGGCCGGGTTCAACCCCGGTGCCCCGGCCATACGGCACGGCGCCAGCGGGAATCGGCCGGTCAGCGCGGCCATCGGCAAAAAACTTGGACTCGGCCTGGGGCTTGTATTTGCCCTGACGGTCCATGTCGGGGAAGACCTCGATCGGCGGCTGCGGCGAGCGCAGGCCGCGGAAACCCATGACGGAAACCAGCAGAACGACGACGAACGCGAGGGAGTAATAGGCGTAGCGCATCTCAGTCCTCGAGTTCGGCGATGTCCTTGCCGCCGGCCTGCTCGAGCAGGGCGCGGGTCTGGGCCGGGTTGAATTTCGGGTCCTGGGCCTCGATCACGATGTAGAAACGGTCATCCATCGCGCGGACGAACTGCGGCGCCTTCATCACGGGATGGTAGTGCATCGGCAGTTTGTTCAGGAAGAACATGCCGCCGATGGTGGCGAAGGCGGTGAAGAGGATCGTCAGTTCGTAGGACACGGGAAAGGCGAACATCGGGCTGAAGAAGGGCTTGCCGCCGACGACCAGCGCATACTCGTGGGCGTTGGCCCACCAGATGAACGACATGCCGGTGGCGAACCCGGTGAGGCCGCCGGCGAGCGAGAAGCGCGGCACCTTGGAGCGGGGCATGCCCATGGCGGCGTCGAGCCCGTGAATGGGGAAAGGCGTCAGCGCATCCCACTGCGAGTAGCCGGCATCACGCACCTTTTCGCACGCGTGGAAAAAGCGCGGGGTGGTGTCGAAGGCGGCGATGAGCCCGTAGGTTTTTTTCATGGCCGGGTCTCCTCAGTGTTTGTCCGATCCATGCGGATCGGCGGCGGGGATGACCATCTTGATTTCCGACATCGGCATCATGGGCACGAAGCGGATGAACAGCAGGAAGAGGAAGGAGAACACGCCGAAGGTGCCGAAGAAGGTGAAGATCTCGACGACGGTCGGCGAATAATAGCCCCAGCTCGAGGGCAGGAAGTCGCGGGCCAGCGAGGTGACAATGATCACGAAGCGCTCGAACCACATGCCCACGTTGACGAAGATGCAGAGGATCCAGACGAGCGTGGTGTTCTCGCGGATGGCCTTGAACCAGAAGAACTGCGGCGTGACCACGTTGCAGGTGATCATGATCCAGTAGGCCCAAGCGTAGTGGCCAAACGCGCGGTTGACGAACGCGAATCCCTCGTAGGGGTTCGCGCCATACCACGCGATGAAGAACTCCATCGAGTAGGCATAGCCCACCATCGTGCCGGTCGCCAGGGTGATCTTGCACATGCAGTCGATGTGATACTGCGTGATGACATCCTCGAGCCGGTAGATGGCGCGCAGCGGCAGCATGAGCGTGAGCACCATGCCGAAGCCGGAGAAGATGGCCCCGGCCACAAAGTAGGGCGGGAAGATGGTCGTGTGCCAGCCGGGGATCAGCGAGACGGCGAAGTCGAACGACACGATGGTGTGCACCGAGAGCACGAGCGGCGTCGCCACCCCCGCGAGGATGAGGTAGGCCATCTCGTAGTTGCTCCAGTGGCGGTTGGAGCCACGCCAGCCCATCGCGAAGAAACCGTAGATGCGCGCCCTGAGAACATTGCCCGCCGCGGTGAAGCGATCGCGCATCGTGCCTAGGTCGGGGATCAGGCCGACATACCAGAAGAGCACCGAGACCGTCCCGTAGGTCGAGACCGCGAACACGTCCCACTCCAGGGGCGAGCGGAAGTTTTGCCAGATGCCGTTGGAGTTCGGGAACGGGAACAGCCAGCCGGGCGTGATGGCGAACCAGATGCGGCCGACGTGGAAGACGGGGAAGATGGCGGCGCAGATGACCGCGAAGATGGTCATGGCCTCGGCCGGGCGGTTGATCGAGGTGCGCCACTTCTGGCGCAGCAGGCACAGGATGGCCGAGATGAGCGTGCCGGCGTGGCCGATACCGATCCAGAAGACGAAGTTGACAATGTCCCACGCCCAGTTGACCGGGTTCGCGTGGCCCCACACGCCGACGCCCGTCGAGACGAGGTAGGTCAGTCCGGCAACCGTGAACGAGGCCACGATTCCGGCAACGCCAAAGCACCACCACCACCAGACCGGGGTCCGGCCCTCGACGATGCCGCAGATTTTTTCCGTGATCCAGTGGAAGTCGCGGTGGTTCTGCACCAGGATGGCGCGCGGCACGACGGCTGGGTTGACCTCGGAGAGGATGGCGGGAGCCGGATGGTCAGAAGTGTGCGCGCCCATCAGCCCTGCCCTCCATGTTCGCCCTCGGGCTTCGCCTCGTGCCCGGCGCCGTGCTCGGCGTGGCCGTTTTTCCGGTTATACTCGACGCGGCTGAGCGGGAGCGCGCCGTAATCCGGCATGGCGGGATTCGGGTTGCGCAGCTTGCCGAGATAGGTCGTGCGCGGGCGGACGTTGAGGTAGCCGAGGACGGCGTAGTCCCGGTCCTGCGCCTTGAGCTTCGAGACCGCGCTGTCTTCCCTCAGGATGTTGCCAAAGACAATGGCCTCGACCGGGCACACCTGCTGGCAGGCGGTCTTGACCGTCCCGTCGGGAATCTCGACGTTGCCGGTGGCGCCGGCCTTGCGCTTCTGGGCGATCTTGGCCTGCTGCACGCGCTGCACGCAATAGGTGCACTTCTCCATGACGCCGCGCATGCGCACGGTGACATCGGGGTTCTTCACCATCTTCACCAGCTCGGGCACCTCGTCCTGATGGCCGAGCGGGCCCAGGTAGAGGGCGTCGAGCGCGCGTTTGTTGAAGTCGAAGAAATTGAACCGGCGGACCTTGTAGGGGCAGTTGTTCGCGCAATAGCGGGTGCCGATGCAGCGGTTGTAGGCCATGACGTTGATGCCCTCTTCGTCGTGCACCGTGGCGTTGACGGGGCACACGGTCTCGCAGGGCGCGAGCTCGCAGTGCTGGCAGGTCATGGGCTGCATCGAGACCTGGGGGGAAACCGTCGGGTCGTCCGAGTCGCCTGGCAGCGCCTTGTTGCCCTCGGCGCCGAAGGCCTCCGCGTCGGCGTGGCCGTCGGAGTAGTAGCGGTCGAGGCGGATCCATTGCATCTCGCGGCCGCGCATGACCTGCTCCTTGCCGACGATGGGAATGTTGTTCTCCGCCTGGCAGGCGACGATGCAGGCGTTGCAGCCGATGCAGGTGTTGAGGTCGATCGACATGCCCCACTGGTGGACGCCGTCGATGTTGGGCGTCTCGTAAAGCGAGTTGCCACGAGGAAGGGACTTCTGGGCCGCGATCGGGTTGCCGCCGTGGATGCGCTTCTGGTAGTCGGCATCACTTTCGCCGGGCCGTCGCTGGCCTTCCGCACCCAGCACGGGCGGGGTGTGCGACTCCATGCCGATGCCCTTCACGAACGCCGGGTTCTTTTTGTAGCCTTCGTCGCCCTCATAATTGGCCTCGCGCACGATGTCGCGGCCTTCCATCGACCAGTGCTCCTGGGTGTTGGCGAGCTTCATGCGGTCGCCGGTGTCGGCCAATTTCGCGCCGGTGGCGAAGCCCATGGCGTCCGTCGAGCGGACCGCGTAGGCGCTGAACCCCGCGCCGGTGCCGATGTGGCCGGACTTGGTGCGGCCGTAGCCGAGCGGGAGCACGATGGTGTAATTCGACAGGCCGGGCTGGATGTGCAGCGGCCCGCGCACCTTGAGGCCATTGCTCATGGTCACTTCAAAAACATGGGCGTTCTCCTTGCCCTGGGTAAACTCGGCTTCCTCCTTGCGCGCGACCTGCAGCATGCTGCCAGCGGGAACCACGCCAAGCTCCTTGGCGAGGCGCGGGCTGACGAGGATGGCGTTGTCCCACGCAATCTTGGTCATCGGGTCCGGGCACTCCTGCAGCCAGCCGTTGTTGGCAAAGCGGCCGTCGTCCATCTTGTGGTCGGTGATGAAGCGCACCTCGAGGTTGTCCTTCGAGAGCGCGGCGGCCGCCGGCGTCGACGCGAAAGCGGAAGCGGAGCGCTGCGGATCAAAAGCGACTGAAACGATCTTGTAGGCCGAACCCTCGAGCAGGCCGTCGTGCAGGAATTTCTCAAACGCCTTCTTGTCCTGGCCGAGCGTGGCGTAAACCTGCGCGTAAGCGTCAGGGTTCTCCTCCCCGGCCACCCGGGCGAGCAGCTCGACCTCGGAGATGCCGTTGAAGAGCGGCATGACCATCGGCTGGATCGGCACAATCGTGCCGTCGACCGTGCGGGCGTCGCCCCACGACTCGAGGTAGTGCGTCGCCCCGATGTGCGTGCCGGCCGCGGCGGAGGTTTCGTCGGCGTGGTAGCCGAAGCGGATGACGTCTGGCACCGTGCCGAGCAGTTTGGTGAAATCGAGATCGGCCGGGGCGTTGTAGGCGGGATTGCCGCCGAGCACGAGGAGGGTCTTGACCGAGCCGGCCTTGATGGCGGTGGCGAGCGCGGAAATACCGGAAGCGACCGACGGCTCCACTTCGACAAAATCAACCGTCGAGCCGAGGTTGCCGAGCCTGGCGTTGATGGCGTTGGCCAGCACGTGGACCGCCACCGGCAGGTGGGCGCCGGCGACCACGAGACTCTCGCCGCGGTGCTCCAGCAAATCCTTCGCGCATTCCTCGATCCATTTCGAGCTCAGGCCGAGTCCCGCCATGAGCGGGGCGAACATCTTGGTCTCCAGCACCTCGTTTGCCAGCGCGGCGGCGAGGGCGAGCATGTGGCTGCTGGCCAGGCGCAGCCGGTGGTCGGCCATGCTGCCGGTGAGCGAGAAACCGCTCTCGGCGACATAGAGCCGATTCATCGGGTCGGCGGTGTTGGTCACCCGGCGGCCCTTGGCGAATTCACGGGCGTAG
>DATFUQ010000311.1:0-6125 GCA_035260745.1 Lacunisphaera sp.
GGCGGCCCCGCCGTGGAGAGAATGAGCGCGACGCCCGCCCAAATGCATTTTTCAACAATTTGCTTGCTGTCCTATCTGTCCTAGTTCAACTAGGACAGCGTGCTCCCGTTCTCCATCGAACTGAAACCCGGCCTGCCCATCACGGAGCAGGTCATCTTCGCCGTGAAGAAGGCGGTGGTCGGCGGACAGCTGAAGCCCGGCCAGCCTTTCCCCTCGGTGCGGACGGTCAGCCAGGAGTTGAAGATCAACCCCAACACCGCGCACAAGATCGTGGCGGCGCTGGTCGCCGAGGGCGTGCTGATCACGACCCCGGCGGTCGGCAGCGTGGTGGCCGAGCACGCCGCGGGTGACCGCGCGTCCCGGGCCGAACTGCTCGGCGCCGACCTCGAGCGCGTGGTGGTCGAGGCCAAGAAGCTCGGCCTGACCATGGACGAGGTGTCAGCGGGCCTCGCCGCGCACTGGAAGAAACTCAACCGCAAGTGAACATGAACCCCGAATTTAAACGCGGAGGACACGGAGAACGCAGAGCCCTAGCTGGACGAAAAACCGAGCCGGTGTTGTCCCCAACTTTCCTCCGCGTTCTCCGCATGCTCCGCGTTGAAATGTATTAATTTTCCCATGAACATCATCGAAACCACCCAACTGTCGCGCCGCTACTGGCGCACCGAGGCCCTGTGCGACCTGACCCTGGCCGTGCCCGCCGGCAGCGTGTTCGCTTTGCTCGGGGCCAACGGCGCCGGCAAGACCACGGCCATCAAGGTGCTCATGAACCTGCTCCAACCGTCCGCTGGCGAGGCGCGCGTCCTCGGCGTGGACTCGCGCCGGCTGGGCGAGCGCCAGTTCGCGCAGATCGGTTACGTGTCGGAGAACCAGAAGCTGCCGCTGTGGATGACGGTGCAGCACCTGCTCGACTACTGCCGGCCGTTCTATCCGACTTGGGACAAGGAGCTGGAAAGCAGGCTGCTCGCGCAGTTCGACCTGCCGTCGGATCGCAAGCTGAAACACCTTTCCCGCGGCATGCTGATGAAGGCGGCGTTGCTCTCCACGCTGTGCTACCGGCCGAAGCTGCTGGTGCTCGACGAGCCGTTCAGCGGGCTCGATCCGCTGGCGCGCGACGATTTTGTGCGCGGCGTGCTGGAGGCGTCGGAGCTCGGCGACTGGACCGTGCTGGTGTCGTCGCACGACATCGAGGAGGTGGAACGCCTGGCGGACAACGTCGCGCTGCTCGAGGCCGGCCGGCTGAAATTCAGCGAAACCACCGAGTCGCTGCTCGGCCGTTTCCGGCGGATGGAAGTGACGGTCGCCGGCAACGCGCCGCTGGGCGCACCGGCGCCGGGCTGGCTGGAGCTGGAGCAGAAGGGCGGACTGGTGCGTTTCATCGCGACGAACTTCGCCACCGAAGCGACGGAGCGCGCTTGCCGCGAACATTTTCCCGAGGGCGCCGTGGCGTCATCACCGATGACGCTCCGTGAGATTTTTGTGACCCTGGCCCGCGAAACCCGCAACCAGCCGAAAGGAGCCGCCGCATGAACCTGACCTGGCACATCGTCAAAAAAGACCTCGTCTGCTTCCGCTGGGCCATCCTCGTCTGGGGCCTCAGCTTCGTCTATCTTTTCGTACAACCCGACCTCAAGCTGTCGGGCTCGGCGGACCTGCGGGATTTCCTGCAGTTGAGCGCCATGCTGCTGTTTTTGGTGTTGTCGGTTGCCCTGATTTCAGGGGTCGTGCAGGAGGACCACCCGACGGACAGCCGAGAACAGTGGCGCACCCGGCCGATCTCGCCTTTCCGATTGTTGCCGGCGAAACTGGGGTTGATCGGGCTGCTCTTCATTGCGCTTCCCCTGCTTGCGGCCTGCTTGAGGGACAGGAACGCGGCACTCGTGACCCTCGCTACATTCCAGGAATACGGCCTGATCGCCCTCGTCCTGACCAGTATTACCTTTTCCATCACGGCCACGGCCACCTGCACAAAAAATGTGGCGCAGTCCCTGGCACTCTGGGTGGGGATAGTTTTTGCTACTGCGAGCCTCGCGACGGCTTTGAGCCGGTATGCCCCGGTGCTGAGCCGGCAGGTTGCCATGCACATGTACAATACCCGGGTGCTGGCCATCTTGGCCTTCAGCACTACGACGGCATTGGCGATCATCCTGAATCAGTATCTCCGGCGGCGGCTGGGTGTCACCATCGCCCTCCTGGTCATGGGCTCGATAGGCTCGGCTCTGATTGGCACGATCTGGAGCTACTACTATTTTTATCATTCCTGAGAATCAGTCAGCCAGGACTGCAACTCCGCTTCATCGGCCACTTCGCGATACATCTGGTAGTCCGTCGCGAGCAGCGCGGCATAGGAGGGCTCGGCGAAACGCCGGCAGTGCAGCAACACCTTCGCATGCTGTCCCGGCGCGCGCACGAGCCGGCCGAGCGCTTGGTTCACCTTTTGCAGGCCGGGAATCTGATAGACGCGCCGGAAGGCCTCTTCGCGGCCAAGATTATCCAGGGCAGCGAGCCGGGCTTTCTGCACCGCGTTGACCTCGGGCAGCGCGGGACTGACGACCATCGCGTGTGTCACCCGTCCGCCGAGCAGATCAATGCCCTCGGCAAAACTGCTGCCGAGCACGAGAAAAAGCGCGTCTGCGAGCGCCAGGCTTTCCTCGACCCAAGCGGTTTGCGCGGCGAGGTCGGGCAACCGCGGCTGCAGCGCCACGCGCAACACCGAGCCGTCGTGTTCCAGTGCGCGCAGCACCGACTCGGCATAAGCGTAGGAAGGGAAGAAGACGGCGACGCTGCGTGTCGCAGTGGGTTGAGAGTTGATGGTTGAGAGTTGAGAGGAGGCAGCATGCATCGCCTCGATGGTGGTGGCGGTGGTGCCGTAGAAATTACCGCGCTGCTTGAAGCTGGTGTCGACCCGCACGTCCACCGCGACGTCGTAGGCGCCCGCCCGCCACGGCGTCGGGGCGTGGAGCGTGGCGGTGGATTCCAGCCCACATGAGGTGGCAAATTCCTTGTAGGGTTGCAGTGTCGCCGACATCAGGATCGCGCCGCCGAAGTTTTTCAGCGTTTCGCCGATGACCGGCGCCGCATCCACGCAGGTGAACTCCAGTTCTCCCTCGCGCGAAACCCAGAGCAGTCGGGTCATTTTAGATTTTTGATTCTCGATTTTCGATTGAGCCCATTCGCCGGTAATTGCGCCGTCCATCCAGTCCCGCAACACGACCATCTTCCAAAGTGTTTCAGAGAACTTCGGACCCAATGCCGCATAATCCAAAGGCAGGGTGGTCGTCAGCGTGGCCAGGCGATCAAGCAGTTCATGCACCTCGGCCTCGGCGGCCGGGTCGAGCGAATCGGCGGGCCGGAACGAGGCGAGCAGACGGGTCCATTCTTCGACGGCAAGTTGCAGCGCGACGGGGGCCCGCTGGTGATCCAGCTCGGCAAGCAGCAGCCGGGCGTCGCTCTCGGTGGCGCGATGGGAATGGGCACCGGCCACCCGCGAGGGCAGGTTGTGCGCCTCGTCGATCACCAGCAAGGTCTCCGCTGGATTGAAGCCGGGTTGCTCGAAGAACAGCCCGCGGTTGTCCGGGGCGAAGACGTAATTGTAATCGCCGATCCAGACATCATTGAAGGCGAGGGCGGTGCGGGTGATCTCGTAGGGACAGATCATGGCGTCGCGGCCGGCCGCGCGCAGCGTGCCGAGGTCGTGCGGTTGGGTGTCATCCAGATAGAACTTGGCGAGCCCGCTGCCCGGCCAGCGCTCGGCGCAGCCGTTGAGGTAATCGCAGCCGTCACGCACGCAATGGAAGGTGTGGTTGACGCAGTGCTCGGACTTGTTGCGCACCTGCCAGAACGCCAGTCGCGAGCCGGCGGTCATATGCTGGAGGGTGTGGACGACGTGCAACTGGCCGGTGGACTTGCCCGTGAGCCAGATGAGCCGGGCGAAACGCCCCGCGCGCATCTGGCCGAGCGCGAACTCGAGCACGCAGCCGGTCTTGCCGTAGCCGGTGGGAGCCTCAAACAGAATTGTGGATTGCGGAATGCGGAGTGCGGATTGGGCAAAGGCAGATTGCAGGTCAGCTTGGATTGTTTCTTGTCCTGCACGGAGGGTTTGAAAAGCGGGATGAAATTGCAGCGAGCGCCGGCGCTCGGTGGCGCGCTGCCGCAGGTTGAGAAACTCGACGAGCGCATCAAGCTGGTGATGGACGAGCGCCTCGTCGAACGGCGTGAGCGCGATGGTCTGCGAGAGGCCGGAGCCGGCCTCGACGAAGATGAGTTCGGCCTTCGAGTGCTTCGCACCCAAAGTGCGGCGCAGCACGACGTAGGCGGCGAGCTGGCGGAAATATTCCGGGTAATCGGCGCGCAGCCCGGCCTCCTCGGCCGGGAGCGGACGCATCACGCTTTTGATTTCGCGGAGCGTGTCGCCGACAAGCTGGTCGATCCGGCCGTTGAGGGTGAACGTCCAGCCGCGGTGGGTGAGCCGGCCCTCGATGACCACCTCGAACTGCGCCGCCGGCGACTCAGCCAAGGTGCGGGCGCGGAGCTCGTTGTGCCAGTGCTGGCCGAGCTGCGCGCGCCAGAGTCCCTGCGGGCCGCCGCCGGTCTCGTGCGGGCCGAGCGTGAACCCGGCGAATTCGCCGACGCTCAGGCTGGCCGTGCGCTGTTCGAGAGAGAAATGCATGTGGGCGGCAAGGTTTGGTGTAGGAGCTTGTTTACAAGCGAGCGATTGAACAATCGCCTGCAAGCAGGCTCCTACAACCTGATTTCAGTCTCGCCCCGGACCCAGTCCTCAAGTCCGCGCGTGATCCGGGCGACCGTGTCGGTGTCGGCAGTCTGCGCGGCCAGCGGCTGGTTGAGCAATTGCGCGGCCACGTCGCGGTCGGCGGCCGGGAGCTGCGGCCACCATTGCTGTTTCACCGGATAGCCCTCGTCGCGCAGGAGGCAATAGAGCGCTTTCAGCCAGACGATGTCGGGCCGGCCGCCGGCGGCGAGCGCGGTCAGGCTCGAGCGCAGCAGGTCGGAGACGTCGTGCCGCGATTCATCGGGCACGGGATTGCGGCTGAGGAGCAGGCTGAGTGCGGCTGCGGCGCGGAGCGTCTCGTAGGAGCGGCCGATGCCCTCGAGGCGCTGGATGAAACGATGCTCCTTGATGAACCAGGTGCGGCCCTGGTTGGAGGAGTCGAGCCAGAGCTCGGCCTCGTCGAACAAATCCAGTGGGGTGGAGTTGGCCTTGCCCTGGGTCAGGCGGCGCAGGCAGTGGAGCACGCCGTGTTCGCCGGAAAAGACGGTCAGCTGCTCGAAGGCGTCGGAACCCGACGGCTGCTTCGTCAGGATGAACGCCGTGGTCTGGAGCTGCTGGCCGGGCACCCGCCTACGCTCCTCAGGAGCTACGGCGAGGCAAGTCACTTTGTGGGTCAGCGGGCGCCGAGGGCGGCCCGGGCGCTGGCGGCGTCGGACCACGAGGGCAGGACCGCCCCGCAGGAAATGACGGTCTTCATGCCGTCGCCGACGGACATATCGAGTTCGATGATTTCCGTTCGCGGCAAATACATGAAAAAGCCGTTGACCGGGCTGGGGCAGGTGGGGACGAACACCGCCCAGTGTTCCTTGGCCAGGTGCTGGTGCGGTTCGCCGCGGCTGGTGTTGGTGACAAAACCGATGGTGTAGGCGCCGGCGCGCGGAAACTGCACGAGCACGACCTTGCTGAATTGCATGCGGTCCTTCGCCCCGAAGGTGTCGATGAACTGCTTCACGCTGTGGTAGAAGCCGCCGATGCCGGGGATGCCCTGGATCAGGCGCTCCCCCAGGGCGCCGACGAACTGCCCGAGGAAAAGATGCGAGACATAACCCAGCAGGGTGATCAGGCCGAGGACGACCACCGTGGTGATGACATCCCAGACGATGTTCGGCAGATGGCCCAGGGCCGCCGGCAGGTAGGGGGAGAACAGCGGCCGGATGGAACCGCCGGCCAGGCTGATGACAATCAGGACCGCCCAGACCGTCGCCACCAGCGGGGCGACCAGCAGGAGCCCGCTGAAAAAGGCATTGCGCAGGGATTTGAAACGGGAATCGGGCATGGGGAAGGGTTAACCACAGATGGAGCCGGATGAACACTGATTTTTTGGGGCGGTAGCGGC
>DATFUQ010000312.1:0-18488 GCA_035260745.1 Lacunisphaera sp.
TTGAGCACGCCACCCTGGATGGCCGCGCCGACGGCGACGACCTCGTCGGGGTTGACGCCCTGGTGCGGCGGCTTGCCGCCGAGGGTGTGGGCGATGTCGACGACCTTGGGCATGCGGGTCATGCCGCCGACCAGCACGAGCTCGTCAATTTTGGAGGCGTCCACGCCGGCGTCCTTGATGCAGTTCTTGAACGGCTGGATGCAGCGCTCGAACAACGCGTCGCAAATCTGCTCCATCTTCGCCCGGGTGAGCTGGATGTTGAGGTGCTTCGGGCCCGACGCGTCCGCCGTGATGAACGGCAGGTTGATGTCGTAGGTGGTCGCGGAGGAGAGGGCGATCTTGCCCTTCTCGGCTTCTTCCTTGAGGCGCTGGAGCGCCATCGGGTCCTTGCGGAGGTCGATGCCGTTTTCCTTTTTGAAAGTGTCCACGAGCCAGCCGATGATGGCGTCGTCCCAGTTGTCGCCGCCGAGGTGGGTATCGCCGTTGGTGGCCTTCACCTCGAACACGCCGTCGCCGATCTCGAGGATCGACACGTCGAAAGTGCCGCCGCCGAGATCGAACACCGCGATCTTCTCGTCCTTCTTCTTGTCGAGGCCGTAGGCTAGGGAGGCCGCGGTCGGCTCGTTGATGATGCGGAGCACCTCGAGGCCGGCGATCTTGCCGGCGTCCTTGGTGGCCTGGCGCTGCGCGTCGTTGAAATAGGCGGGCACGGTGATGACGGCCTGCGTGATTTTTTCGCCGAGGTAGGCCTCGGCGTCGGCCTTCAGCTTGCCGAGCACGAAGGCGGCGATCTGCTGCGGGGCGAACTGCTCGGCCTTGTCGCCAACCTGCACCTCAATGTAGGCGTCGCCGTTTTTCCCGGCGATGACCTTGTAGGGAAGATTCTTCGCCTCCTCACTGACCTCGGTGAATTTGCGGCCGATGAGGCGCTTCGCGGAGAAGACGGTGTTCTTCGGGTTGGTCACGGCCTGGCGCTTGGCGGCCTGGCCGACGACGCGCTCGCCGGTCTTCGTGAAAGCGACGACGGACGGCGTGGTGCGGGCACCCTCGGCGTTCGGGATGACCACCGGCTCCCCGCCTTCCATGATGGACATGCAGGAGTTGGTCGTACCCAGATCGATGCCTAAAATTCTGCTCATGCGCGTGACTCAGCAATGCCCGTGCCTCACCTGGCAGTATTATTTTTCTCATTACCCACTAGTGAGTTAAAAGAATTATCGCTCCCAGCTGCGCGTGGGCAAACTGTGTCACTGCGCCTCCCTGTCACATTTATGCCCTTGGTGGGTCCGCTGCCATGTCACAACGGGCCATCCGATTCGACCGGAGGATCAGAAAAGGAACCGGCCGGTTTCAGGCCCTGTCTGGTTGTATCATGCAATCGAATCATCACCGTTTCGCCCTGCTCGTGATCGTGTCCGGCCTGACCCTGTTGTTGGGTGCCTGCAACTCGTTTGAATCGCGCGCCAAGGAGAAATCCAGCACCTTCGACCAACTCAGTCCGCGCACGCAGGAACGCCTCGAGCGCGGCACCATCCATGTCGGCGACACGCAAGACATGGTCTATATCGCCCTGGGGCATCCGGACGAGAAGCGCGACCGCTCGGACAGTGACGGAACCCAAACGATCTGGATTTATAAATCCTACTGGCAGCAATACGAAGGCACCCAATGGGTCGGCTGGCGGCGCGTCATCGTGCCGCGCAGCGGCCTCCAAGGCGGTTACGTCGTCTATCACGAGCCAGTCACCGCCGAACTTTACAGCTCCCACGAGGACGAGGTCATTCGCGTGACGTTCCGCGGCGACCATGTCGTGTCGGTTGACCAGCAGCGCAGCTAGCGGGCACCGCCCGGCCGGGAACCCCGCCCGCCCGCGCGATTGCAATCCGCGCCACACTCGCTAGCTTGTGCATCATGGAAACGCTGCATGTGCCCGAGACGGTGCCGGTGATGACTCTGCCCAACACCGTCTTCTTCCCCCAGGCCCTGCTGCCGCTCCACATTTTCGAACCCCGCTACCAGGAAATGCTGCGCGACGTGCTCGCCAGCAACCGCATGTTCGCCGTCGCCCGGCTTGACCACACCCGCCCGGAAAATCCCGCCGAGCCGGAACCACTGTACCACATCGCCTCGGTCGGCATCATCCGCGCCTGCCAGAAAGGCGACAACGACACCTCGAACCTTCTGCTGCAGGGCATCTGCCGGGTCGAGGTGAAGAAGATCGTCCGCGAGGAGCCCTACCGCATCATCGCCGTGCAACCGATCACGACCACCGCCGGCACCCACCACGCCGAGCTCGAGCTGCTCCGGCTGGAAGTGATGCGGCTGCTCAACCTCCGCCGCCGGCTCGGCACGCCCGCCCCCAAGGGCATGACCCGCTTCCTCGAAAGCATCGACGACATCGACACCTTTGCCGACATCGCCGTGTTCAACCTGTGCGACGACGGGGCGGTCAAGCAGCAGCTCCTCGAGACCTTCGAGACACGCCGCCGGCTGCAGCTCTTCGCCCGCTCGCTGAAGACCGAGATCGAGGGGCAGCGCCTCCGCCGCAAGCTGCAGGGGCACCTGCCCGACGACCAGATCGCGGACAATTGACTTAAACCTCACGCGGGGAAACCCTGTCCTCCGCAGTCTTGGTGAAGGAAGATGGAGCCGCTTGTCGGATTTGAACCGACGACCTACTCATTACGAATGAGTCGCTCTACCAACTGAGCTAAAGCGGCCAAAATTGAAGCGGCATTCGGTGGTCTTGCCCCAGTCTAGGCAAGCCCGTTTTTGGCACTCCCAGGGCGCCGATCCGCCATCTTTTTGCTGACAACCGCCCCGACGCCTAATCCCTTGGGTGAAAGTGAAAACAGCACTCTTCGATTATCCGCTCCCGGAACGGCTCATCGCCCAGAAGCCGGCGGACCGGCGCGATGAATCGCGGCTGCTGGTCGTGCATCGCCAGACGCATACCATCGAACACTGCCATTTTCGCGACCTGCCAAACTACCTCCGGGCTGGCGACTGCCTGTTTCGCAACAACGCCACGGTCATCCCTGCCCGCTTGCACGCTACGCGGCCCACGGGCGGACAGGTCGAATGCCTGCTGTTGCGGCCCGCTGCCGTATCCAACGAATGGTGGTGCCTGTTGCGTCCCGGGAAAAAACTGCCGGTTGGCGCGACTTTTGGCCTCGCGAACATCTTCAGCGCCACGGTGTGCGAGAAAACCGGTGACGGACTCGTGCGCGTGGCCTTTGCCATGCAGGACGGAGACATTCTCGCCGTCGCCAGCCGCATCGGCGAAATGCCGCTGCCGCCTTACATTGCCGCGCGTCATAATGACGAAGACCGCGCCCTCGACCGGCAGCGCTACCAGACGGTTTACGCGAATCCGGCGCAGCAGGTCGCCGCCGCGGCGCCGACGGCCGGCCTGCACTTCACGCCGGAGTTGCTGGCCAAGCTGATCGCCCAGGGCGTGGCGGCTGTCGATCTCACTCTGCACGTCGGGCTCGGCACCTTCCGGCCGATTGCGACAGAGAACATCAAGGACCACACCATCCACCGGGAGATCTACGAGATCAACCCGACCGCACAGCGCGCCTTGTTCGCCACCAAGGGCCGGCGCATTGCCGTCGGCACCACGTCAGTGCGCACCATCGAGGATTTTCTGTCGCGGCACAGCGCACCCGCCGGCAGCGATATTCTGGCTGAGGCGGACATTTTCATTTACCCGCCGCGGGAGTTTCGCGGCGTGGACACGCTAATCACCAACTTTCACCAGCCCCGCTCCACCCTGCTCTGCCTCGTGGCGGCCTTTCTGACCCCGGGTTCCACGGAGGGCATCGCTTGGCTCAAGGAGATCTACGCCGAGGCGGTCGCCCGTGAATACCGGTTCTTCAGCTACGGCGATGCCATGCTGATCCTCTGATAGGCATTTAGACTGTTGCCGAAGCGTTTTTTCTGACTATCCGTTCCTTTCCTCATCAAAACACCCACTATGAAACGTCTCTTCTCCCTCATCGCCATCCTCGGCCTGTTCGCTACCGCGCGCGCCGAGGTTGAGACCTACACCATCGATCCGGTCCATTCCGCGACCGGCTTCAGCGTCCGCCACGTCCTGTCCAAATTCACCAGCAGCTTCACCAAGACCACCGGCACTATCACGGTGGATCGCGCCAACCTGGAGAACAGCAGCGTGGAGGCGACCATCGACGTTGCCTCGCTCAGCACGGCGAACCCGGACCGGGACAAGCACCTGCAATCACCCGACTTTTTCGATGGCGCCAAATTTCCCACCGCGACTTTCAAGAGCAAATCCTGGAAGAAGACCGGTCAAAACACATTTGATGTCACCGGCGACCTCACGATCAAGGGTGTCACCAAGGAGGTCGTGCTCAAGGTCAACCTGCTCGGCTTCGGCCCCGGCATGCGCCCCGGCACCTTCCTATCCGGCTGGGAAGCCACGACGGTCCTCAATCGCATGGACTACGGCGTGAGCTACGGTCCGAAAATTCTTGGCGATGATGTCACCGTGAACATCTCCATCGAGGCCGGCTTCAAGAAGGCCTGAGTCGTTGCGGAGTTTTTCGCGAGGACGGCCCGCAAGGCCGTCCTTTCTTTTTGCCCCGACCCTGCTACCGTCCGCCCGTGAGCCCCACTGAAATCCAGTCCCTCATCGAGGACGCCACGTTCGATTACACGATGGGCGACAACGAGGCCGCACTGGCCAAGCTGTCGCGCGCCACGATCGCGGCGCCAGCTTCCTTCGAGGCCTGGCATGCGCAGGCCGAGATCACTTTCAGCCTCCGGCGTTTCGACGACGCCCTGGCCGCGGCGGAAAGGGCTCATGCGCTCCGGCCCGACGATCTCTTCATCAACACCACGCTCTCGCGCATCTGGATGGAGAAGGGTGACAAGGCCACCGCCGAGAAATACGGCGCGCAGGCCAAGATCCTCGGCTGGAAAGACCAGCTCCGCAACCCAACTGCATCTACTGACGGCATTTGAGGTTGGCCCGTTGACAGCCGCCAATCCGGCCAACTAACCTCCGCGGCCTATGGAGCGACCCGCCTACCTGCTGGAGTTCGAAAAGCCCCTGCGCGAACTCGAAAAGCAGCTCGAATCCCTGCACCAGCAGTCGCTGGAGAACAACATCGATATGGCCGGCGAGCTGGCCACCATCGAGGCCAAGATCGACACGACCAAGCGCGAGATCTACTCCAGCCTCACCCCCTGGCAGCGCGTGCAGGTCGCCCGCCACTCGAGGCGCCCCTACGCTCTCGACTACGTCGGCACCCTGTGCGTGGACTTCCAGGAGCTGCACGGCGACCGCCAGTTCAAGGACGACCAGGCCCTCATCGGCGGCACCGCCTTTTTCGAAGGCCGCCCGGTCATGATCATCGCCCAGCAGAAGGGTCGCGATACGAAGGAGAACATCGCCCGCAATTTCGGCATGCCCCAGCCCGAAGGTTACCGCAAGGCCCTCCGCTTGATGAAACTCGCGGAGAAGTTCGGCCTGCCGGTCCTCAGTTTCATCGACACGCCCGGCGCCTACCCCGGCGTCGAGTCCGAGGCCCGCCACGTCTCCGAGGCCATCGCCGTCAACCTGCGCGAGATGGCCATGCTGCGCGTCCCCTCGATCGCCGTCATCGTCGGCGAGGGCGGCTCCGGCGGCGCCCTTGGCATCGGTGTCACCGACCGCGTGCTCATTTTCGAAAACGCCTATTACTCGGTTATCTCGCCCGAGGGCTGCGCCGCCATTCTCTGGAAGGACCGCGCCAACGCGCCCCAGGCCGCCGAGGCCCTCAAGCTCAACGCCGCCAATTTGAAGGAATTCGCCGTGGTGGACGAGGTCATCCCCGAGCCGCTGGGCGGCGCGCACAACGACCCCGCCGCCGCGACCGCCGCGCTCAAGGCCGCGCTGCTGCGCCATCTCGAAGAACTCACGCCCAAGGCCGTGGAGCAGCTGCTCGACGAGCGCTACGAGCGCTACCGCATCCTCGGCCAGTATCGCGAAACCGCGGTGAAGTAAGGCGGCAAACCCGGTCCGTCTACGTTCCGCCCCGCGGAACTACGACGCGGCACCTCGCCGTAGTTTTGCTTCGCAAAACGTAGGCGGGTGGTGCCCGGAGAGGGGGTCGAACCCACAAGACCTTGCGGTCGGAAGATTTTGAGTCTTCTGCGTCTGCCAATTCCGCCATCCGGGCGACGAAGTCCCATGCCACGGGAATCAAAAACCAGTTGCAAGCCGGGAATGAGATCGGGATCGACGCAGGCCAGTCGGCCGCGATGGCGACTTCGCCGGTCGGCAAAATCGCGCCGATCAAAGCACCCGATCCCGCCTTCGCCCATTTAGCCAATCGCGGCTCCAAACCTCTTCCCGCCGCAGTGCCCTGGCGTCATCGAGGTCATCTGCGCCTTTCGAAGTGCATCGTCTGTGAAAGCCGGGGGCAGAAGAGCCATCACGCATAACGGTTCAGTTGGTCAACACTGACCGGCCTGGCACGAATAACTTTACTTCCGAAGACTGGTGAGTTACACATGTTCGCCCCAAGGATGGGCCGATCCTTTCGGTGACTCCAGCACTGTCCTCAAGCTGTGAGTTCTTTTTGTATGGTATGACAACCGGACTTCATGCTGGGTTAGTCCATTCCCACGACCTCCAAATCGTGTTTCTGGAAGATAATGAGCATGACCGGGGGTTGGTTCATAGAGCCCTGCGCAAGGCTGGTTTCACGTGCCAATTTACCTATGCGGCCACGAAAGAGGAGTTCGAGGCTGCCTTGGCCCGCGGCGGATTTGAGCTGATCCTGTCCGACTATGCGTTGCCTGGATACGACGGCGCCGCTGCCCTGGCCCTGGCGAACAAGCAACATCCTGATACGCCGTTCATTTTCTTGTCCGGCACGATGGGGGAGCAACAGGCCATCGACAGCCTCAAGAGCGGCGCCACCGACTATGTGTTGAAGCAACGGATGGAGCGGCTGGTTCCAGCCATCCAGCGGGCCCTGAAGGAAACCGCCGGGCGCCGGTCCCGCCGCCAAGCGGAGGAGGCTTTGCGCGAAAGCGAGCAGCGGTTCCGCGAAATGGCCGACAATATCCGCGAGGTGTTCTGGAGCGCTTCGCTGGATGGCCGGCAGATCCACTATGTCAGCCCGGCTTACGAGCAAATCTGGGGCCGTTCGCTGATCGAGCTTCTCGCCAATCCCTCCAGCTGGCTCGAAACGGTCTGGCCCGAGGACCGGCCGCGGGTCACCCACGCTCTCGAACAACTGGCGCAAGGTACGCCCTATCACATCGAATACCGCATCCCGCGGGCCGATGGCCACCGCTGGATTGAGGACCGGGGTTACCCGGTGCGGAATGCCCACGGACGGGTCGAGCGCATGGTGGGAGTCGCCGTAGACATCACGGACCGCAAACAATTGGAGGGTCAGCTCATGCAGGCCCAAAAAATGGAGGCCATCGGCCAGCTGGCCGGCGGGATCGCCCATGATTTCAACAACACCCTGACGGTGATCAACGGGTATGCGAAACTGATGCTCGATATGGGCGACCAGACACTTATCGCCCAGGAACGGCTGCGGATGATCTACACCGCGGGCATGCGCGTGGGCAACCTGACGCGCCAGTTGCTGCTGTTCAGCCGGAAACACGCGGTCAACAAGGATGTCCTGGAGCTCAACGAACTGATTGAGGAAATCGCCAAAATGCTCGGTCGCCTCATTGGCGAGGATGTGAACCTGGAACTGAGACTTGGCCCCACGCCCCGGTTCGTCACCTCGGACCCCAGCATGCTCGAACAGGTGCTGATGAACCTGGCCGTGAACGCCCGCGATGCCATGCCGGGCGGCGGTCACCTGACCATCGCAACGGAACTGCGCAGCATCAGTGCTGCGGCCGCCGCGGAGAACCCCGCCCGCCGGGCCGGCGAATTTGTGTGCCTGAGCGTGCGCGACACGGGCAATGGAATCCCTCCGGAGATCCTGCCCCGGATTTTCGAACCGTTCTTCACCACCAAAGCCATCGGCGTCGGCACCGGCATCGGCCTGGCCACGGTATTTGGTATCGTGCAGGAGCATCAGGGCTGGATCGAAGTGGAAACCGCCGTCGGGGCCGGCACGTGCTTCCAGGTTTTCCTGCCGACCGTCCCTCTGACTGAAGTGGCGGCCCGCGTGACGTTCCAAGAGCCGTTCGACCGCAAGGGCTCCGAGACGATCCTCCTGGTGGAGGATGAAATTATGGTGCGGGAATTCGCGGTCGCCGTGCTGCAGCATTACGGTTATCGCATCCTGCAGGCCGGCTCGGGGGTGCAGGCCCTGGAGACTTGGAAATGGCACCACGCCCGAATCGCGCTGGTGATCACCGACCTGGTGATGCCCGACGGCGTGTCAGGCATCGACCTCGCCCGCACCCTGCGCGCGGAGAATCCCGCCCTGAAGATGATCCTGACCAGCGGCTACGCCCATGACATCGCGGCCAAGATCCACGCCTTGCCCAAAGAGCTGCCGTTCCTGCAAAAGCCCTACCTGCCCAACACTCTCGCCCGGATGGTGCGCGAAGCCTTGGACACAAAGGAGATCGTTCTGACCGAACAGCTCCAGCCCTGAAATATCAACCCACCACGACCATGCAAAACATCACGCCGCCCAAACCTCTCCCCGCGCTACGGACTGCAGGGCGCGGCCTCAGGAAAGCCGTCTTGGCGGCGCTAGGCACGGCCGCTCTGACGACCGGGGTTTACGCCGACGATCAGCCTTCCGGGACCACTGAAAAAAATCTCGCCGACCTCAGCATCGAGGAGCTGATGAACGAACCGGTCACCTCCGTTTCCAAAAAAGAGCAGCGACTCGTTGATGTGGCCGCCGCCGTGACCGTGTTGACAAACGATGACCTTCGCCGCGCCGGGGTCACTTCGCTGCCGGATGCTTTGCGGTTGGTCCCGGGCATGGACGTGGGCACGGTCAATTCCCGCGAATCGGCCGTCTCCGCGCGCGGTTTCAATTCGGCTTTCTCCAACAAACTGCTCGTGCTCGTGGACGGGCGCGCGGTTTACACGCCGCTGTTTGCCGGCGTTTACTGGGATCTGCAGCAACCGATGCTCGAGGACGTGGATCGCATCGAGGTGATCCGCGGCCCGGGCGCCACCGTCTGGGGCGCCAACGCGGTCAATGGAGTCATCAACGTTGTCAGCCGCAGTGCACGGGACACGCAGGGCACGCTGATCTATGCCGGCGGGGGCGACGTGCATGAGGCGCTGGGCGGTGTGCGCTACGGCGGGCAAATCGGCGCGAAGACCTACTACCGCATCTTCGCGACGTTCCAGGCGAACGGCGACTACCCGCTCGCCGACGGCCAACCGGCCCACGATCACTGGCAGGGGTGGACCGGGGGCTTTCGCCTCGATCATTATCCGGAACCCGACACGCATCTCACCTGGCAGGCGGACGCGACCGGGGTCGACCACAATTCCGGCTACAACGCGAACACGCTTGGGCGCTGGACCCGGCAGTTGACGAAGACATCGAGCGTGGAGGTGCAGGCGTATTACGATCGCACCTATCGCAATGATCCAAAGCAGGCGCGACTGCTCACGGACATCTTTGACGTCACGTTGCAGCACACGTTCGATCTGACCGGGCGCAACGCCGTGATCTGGGGATTCGGCTACCGCTATATTGGCAACAAAATTGAGCAAACCACGCCACAGGTGGCGGTGCTCAGCGGTGATTTCCACACCCGGCTTTTCAGCGCATTTGTGCAGGACGAGTTCAAGCTCGTGCCCGGCCGGCTGACGCTCACCGCGGGTGCCAAGCTCGAGCACAACGATATCACCCGTCTCGAATTTCAGCCCAGTGTCCGGTTGGTTTTCAACCCGACCGGGAGCCAGACGGTCTGGGCCGCGGTGTCCCGCGCCGTGCGGACACCGGATGAGCAGGAGGGGCGAAACATAGTTGCGGTCGCCATCGGTCCTCCCCTGGTCGGGCCGGACGGAGGGCTCTATCTCCCGTCGGTGGTGGGCAATCCCGCGCTCAAATCGGAAGCGCTGCTCGCCTATGAGCTGGGCTACCGCATCCAGCCGACCAAGCGCGTCAGCCTGGAACTGGCGGCCTTCTCGAATCACTACGACAATTTGATCACCTATGCCGGAGTCGAACGTTTCGTGCCCGGCACGCCGTTCGGCCTCGCCGCGATCCCCGGGGCCAATTTGTATCAAATCGAATCCTACGGAGGCGAAGCGACCCTGACGGTGTCGCCGGCCGATTCGTGGCGGGTGACGGCAGGCTACGCCCTTGACTGTGAATCGGTGCACAGGCCGGCCGCCATGCTTCTGGGCCCGGGTGCCGGGCCGCCCCGGCATCAGGCGAGCCTGCGATCCGCCCATGACCTCACGCCGCGCACCAATCTCGACGTCCAGTTGCGCTATGTCAGCGGCATCTTGGCGACCCCCGCGTATTTCACCGCCGACTTCCGTCTCGCGTATCGCCCGACGAGCCACCTCGAGCTTTCGCTGGTCGGGCAAAACCTGCTGGACCAGCAGCACCCGGAGCAGCCTCCGGTGCTCTTTACCCTAATCACGGGAACCCCCCGCGGTTTTTATGCGAAAATCCTGTGGCGGTTCTGAGCCGGGACTGAAATTCACATGTTCAACGGCACACAGATCATGCGGAGATCCCGGAAACGCCGGGCCGGGTCTCCGGCCTTCCACCGGTCGCGGCGCGGATTGGCCGCCCTGCTCGGTCTGCTCGTCTTTGCCGGGCCGGCGGTCTGTAACGCCGATGCTTCTGTTTCAAAAGAATATCTGCTCAAGGCGGCGTTTTTGTATAACTTCACCAAGTTCGTGGAGTGGCCGCCGAAGCGTTTTGCGAACGAAACCAGCCCCATCGTCATCGGCGTGCTGGGATGGAACTGGAACCCATTTAGCGATGAACTGATCAACCTCGTCAGTGGCAAGAAAGTCGGCGGGCGGCCCGTCATAGTAAAGAACGTTGAAACGCCCGAGGAAGCCAGCGCGGTGCACGTTTTATTTGTCACCGCCGGGCTGGAACAACGTTGGTTCAAAGGGCTGAAATCAGCCCCGAACACTGGAGTTTTGACCGTGGGTGAATCCGAAGAATTCGCCGCAGATGGCGGCATCATCACTTTTATTCTCAAGGAGGACAATGTCCGATTCGAAATCAACCAGGACGCCGGCAAAGATACGGGGCTCAAAATCAGCGCCCAGTTGCTGAAACTTGCCATCGCCGGCCACCGCAAAACCTAGGAAACCCATGGCCTGGCTGCGCAACCTTCCCTTCCGCCACAAACTGACCGCGATCAACCTACTGATCAGCGGCGTCGCCCTGCTGCTCGCCTGCGTGGCCTTCGCCTTCTACGAACAGTTCGCCCTGCGCGAGACCATGACGCGCGATCTCGCCACCACCGCGCAAATGACCGGGCTCAACAGCGCCTCCGCGCTCGCCTTCGACGACCCCGATTCGGCGGCCCAGACGCTGCAAAGCCTGCGGGCCCGGCCGCGCATCATGGCTGCGTGCATTTATAACAAGGACGGCCGCGTCTTCGCCACCTACCGCCGCGCCGCTGAGGCCAGGGGAACGTGGCCTCCCCTGCAGCTGGACGGCACGAGATTCGGCGCCGACACCCTGGAACTGTTCCGCCAAATCGATCTGGGCGGCGAGCCGGCCGGCACGATCTACCTGCAATCCGACCTCAGCCCGCTGCGCGAACTTTGGCAGCGCTTTCTCCTCGTCGGCGGCACGGTGCTGCTGCTCGCCCTGCTGGCGGCGTATGGGCTCGCTGCCCGGCTGCAGCGGTTCATCTCCGAGCCAATCGCGGCACTCGCCGGCATCGCTGATCGCGTGGCCGCCGAGAAGAATTACGCCATCCGCGCCGCCAGGACCAGCGACGACGAACTCGGCCGGCTCATCGACGGGTTCAACCACATGCTGGCGCAAATCCAGGCGCGCGATGCCGTGCTGCTGAAAACCAACGACGAACTGGAGCTGCGCGTGCAGGAACGCACCCGCCAATTGCAGGCTGAGATGACCGAGCGCGGTCGCGTCGCCGAGGCCCTGCGGACTTCCGAATCGTTCCTCAATTCCCTGCTCGAAAATCTCCCGGTCAACATCTACCGCAAGGACACCGCCGGACGGTTCACCTTTGTCAACCGGCCGTTCGCCGCGCGCATGGGCCGCGCTGCGGAGGAGATCATCGGCCGGTCCGACTTTGATTTTTCACCCGCTGAGCTGGCCCGGCAGTATCAGGCGGATGATGCGGCGGTGATGAAAAAGCGCACTCCTTTGGAGACTGTCGAGGAAGAGGTCCTAGTCAACGGGGAGCGGCGCTGGATTCAAATCGTGAAGGTGGCCGTCGCGGACCAGGCCGATCACATCATCGGGACGCAGGGCATGTATCTTGACGTCACCGAACGCCAGCAGGCCGAGGAGGCGATGAAGCGGGCGCAGGAGGCCGCGGAGGCCGCCACCCGGGCCAAAAGTGAATTCCTCGCTAACATGAGCCACGAAATCCGCACGCCGATGAACGGCGTCATCGGCATGACCGGCCTGCTCCTCGACACCAAGCTCGACGTGGAGCAGCGGGAGTTCGCCGAGATGATCCGCACCAGCGCGGAAACCCTGCTCACCGTCATCAACGACATCCTCGACTTCTCCAAGATCGAGGCCGGCAAGCTCCGCTTCGAGGAGATCGACTTCGACCTGGTGGAAACCGTCGAAGGCACGTTGGACATGCTGGCGGAGCGGGCGCAGGGCAAGAACATCGAACTGCTCAGTGCCATCCCGCCCGAGGCTTGCACCCGGCTGCGGGGCGATCCCGGCCGGGTCCGCCAGATTCTGGTCAACCTGATCGGCAACGCCCTCAAGTTCACCGAGCGCGGCGAAGTTGTCATCCGGGTCGTCCCGGAGCGCGAAACCGAGACGGACGCCACCCTGCGCTTCAACGTCACCGACACGGGCATCGGCATCTCTCCGGAGGTGCAGACGAGGCTCTTCCAAGCCTTTTCCCAGGCCGACAGTTCCACGACGCGCCGCTACGGGGGCACCGGCCTCGGTCTTGCCATCTCCAAGCAACTGGTCGCGCTGATGCACGGTGAGATCGGCGTGCAGAGCGAGTTGGGCAAAGGCACCACCTTCTGGTTTACCGCCACCTTCCCCAAGCAGATCGGGCCGCCCAAGACCCCCGCGGATTATGGCCGTGATCTTTTCAATCTCCGGGTGCTCGTGGTCGACGACAACGCCACCAACCGCCAGATCCTGCGCCACCAGATTTTCGCCTGGAAGATGCAAAAAGGCAGCGCCGGCGGCGGGCACGAGGCCCTGAAGATCCTGCGGGCGGCCGCGGCCGCCGGCGCGCCCTATGACGTGGCGTTGCTCGACATGCAGATGCCCGAGATGGACGGCCTGACCCTGGCCCGCGCCATCAAGGCGGATCCGACCATCGCCGCCGTGCGCCTGATCATCCTGACCTCGCTCGGCCACACTTTGAGTGCGGCGGAACTGAAGGAGGCCGGCATCGACTCCTATCTCGTCAAGCCCCTCAAGCAGTCGCGCCTGTTCGACTGCCTGATCAGCGCCGTCGGGCTGGCCGACGCCGTGGATATTTTTGTGGGGGCCGCGGCCCCCACCGTCGCCCCCGCCCCTGAACCGTTACGAGCCCGCATTCTGCTGGCGGAGGACAACACCGTGAACCAGAAAATCGCCCTCGCCCAGCTCAAGAAGCAGGGTTACACGGCCGACGCCGTGGCCAACGGCCTCGAGGTCGTGCAGGCGCTGGAGGACGTGCCTTATGACCTCGTTTTCATGGACTGCCAGATGCCGGTGATGGACGGTTATGACGCCACGCAACTGATCCGCCGACGTGAGAGCGATGCGATCGCCGCCGGCGGCCGGAAACCGCGCCTCCATATCATCGCCATGACGGCGAACGCCATGCAGGGCGACCGCGAGAAATGCCTCGCCGTCGGCATGGACGACTACATCAGCAAGCCCGTGCGGGAAACCGACCTTCGCGCCGCGCTCGAGCGGTGGGCCGCGGCGAGGCCGCCCTCCGCCCCATGAAGATTCCCACGGTCGAGCACGGCGCGACGTGCCCCTTGCCATGAAACCCGCACGCTGGAGCTGAAACTCGTCAACCCAGACCTGAACGAGGATACCCTGCCCGGCCAGCTGCCTCAAGTGCGGTTGACGTTCGCGCGCAACCGCGGATGCTGGCCATGCCATGCCCGACTTCCGTGTTTATGCCCCTGATGCCACCGCCGAGGCGGCGGAAATTCGGCTAGGCGCCGAGGAAAGCCATCACCTCGTCACCGTGAACCGCTGCGGTCGCGGCGACCCGGTCACCGCTTTCGACGGTCGCGGCCATGAGTGGCTCACTGAGTGCATCGACCCGAGCAAGAGCGCCGTCGTGCTGCGCGTGAAGGAATCTTGCCCGGCCAAGCTCCGGTCGCACGAAATCACGCTCGCCCAAGCGCTGCCCAAGGGCTCGGTGATGGACGACATTGTCCGCCAGGCTACGGAGATCGGCGTGACTCGCATCGTGCCGCTTCAGAGCGAGCGCACCCAGGTGCACCTCGACGGCGACCGCGCCGAAAAGAAAATCGAGAAATGGCGGACGGCGGCCATCGAAGCCGCCAAGCAATGTGGCAACCCCTGGCTGCCGGAGATCACGCCTGTTCAATCACTGGTCACGTTCATCCCCTTGACCAAGGCCCATGACCTGAAGCTCATCGCCAGCCTGCACGGTGGCGCGACGACTTTGAAGAAGGCTCTCGCAAGCCATGTCCATCGCCACGGTGCGGCGCCGCGCAGTGTGCTGTGGCTCGTCGGACCCGAGGGCGATTTCTCCGCGGGGGAAGTGACCACGGCCCTCACGGCCGGTTTTCAGCCCATCACGCTCGGCCCGCTTGTGCTCCGCAGCGACACCGCCGCGGTCTATGCCCTGAGCATCCTGAGTTACGAGTTAGCGAATGTTTGAGGTAGGGGCCGTTGCCCTCAACGGCCCGGGCGCTTGAGGGCAAGCGCCCCTACCCTTCACTTCTTCCCCGCCAGATACTTCGTCACGTCGTCGCCGGAGACGCGGCCGCCGGGACCGGTCGCCTCGATGTCGGAAATTTTCGCATGATCGAGCCCGGTTTCCTGTGCCATCTTGATCGCGCGCGGGGTCCAGACCAGAGGACGGAGGACGGAGGACGGAGAATCGGAAGCATCATTTGACCTCTGTTCCCTTGCCTCTGTCTTCTGAACTTCCAAGTGCCGGAGGCTCTGGTCGGACGTCTCCATCCGCAGGAACGGCGCACCCGATAACAAAGTGCCGCCGTTCTTTGCCATGATCGCGATCACGGTGCCGTCACCGGGTGATTCAAAGTCGAACGCGGACTTGTCGCTTTCCAACGCGGCGAGCTTCTGGCCCTTGGCGACTTTGGCGCCGGGGGCGACGGCGAGGTTGATGACGGTGAGTTCGCTCACCGTGGCGCCCATCGAGGGCACCGGGACATCAATGATGAAGTTGGACATGGGGGATGACTTTGCCGTGAGAATGTTTGCCCTCCTCTTCTCAGTCAACGCCCGGAATCATTCTCGTTCTCTTAATCGTCCTCCTGCTCGTCGGCGTTAAGAGAGAACGAGAAGGATTACGAGGATGAGAACGATTATTTGTCCCCCACGGCCCGCCATACCGCCAGGCACGATGCGATCAGCGCGGGCAGCCCGGCGAGCGGGATCTGGCTGGCGGCATCGGAGATGGCCTTGGCCGGATCGGGATGCGTCTCGATGAAAAGCCCGTCGGCGCCCGCGGCGAGGGCGGCCTTGGCGAGCGGCGGCACGAATTCACGCTGCCCGCCGCTCTTGCCGCCGGCCGCACCGGGCAGTTGCACGCTGTGCGTGGCGTCGAAAATCGCCGGGTGACCGAGCGCCTTCATGAGCGCGAAGCTGCGCATGTCCACCACCAGGTTCTGGTAGCCGAAGGTCGTGCCGCGCTCGGTCTGCCAGATTTCCTTCGCCTTGCCCTGTTTCAATTTGCTGACGACGAATTCCATTTCCTGCGGCGAGAGGAACTGGCCCTTCTTCACGTTGACCACGCGGCCCGTCGCGGCGGCGGCGAGCAGCAGGTCGGTCTGGCGGCAAAGGAACGCGGGAATTTGCAGCACGTCGCACACGGCGGCGACCGGCTTCACCTGTTCGCGTTCGTGCACATCAGTCAGCACCGGGAAGCCGTAGTCCTTTTTCATCAAGGCCAGGAGTTTCAAGCCGCCGTCAAGGCCCGTGCCCCGATCGCCCGCAAGCGAGGTGCGGTTGGCCTTGTCGAAAGAACCCTTGAAGACAATCTTCAACTCCGGGTGCGCCTGGCCGAGCTTGGCGAGCGCCTCGCCAACGGCGCGGCACACCTTCTCGTTCTCCAGCGAGCACGGGCCGGCGATGAGAAGGAGTTTGGATTTATCGAACAGCATAAAACAAGCTTAGCGGGCCATTCTGAGCGAAGCGAAGAATCCAGTATGTGTCACGCCTGCGTTCATGGTGTTGGATCCTTCGCTTTGCTCAGGATGACAGGCGCGATTACCTTCCGCCCTTTCGTTTTCCCTGATTCTTGATCGCCGCGGCGATGAACGCCGCGAAAAGCGGGTGCGCCTTGTTCGGCTTGGACTGGAACTCGGGATGGCACTGCACGCCGAGGAACCACGGATGCTTCTTCAGCTCCATGATCTCGACGAGGCCGCGCTTGAGATTCCAGCCGCTGACCACCAGGCCGGCCTTTTCCAGGCGGGCCACATAGTCGTTGTTCACCTCGAAACGGTGGCGGTGGCGCTCCGAGACGATCTCCCGGCCGTAAGCCTTGCGGGCGAGCGTGCCGGCCTTGACCTTGCACTCGTAGGCGCCGAGGCGCATCGTGCCGCCCTTGAGGACGACATGGCGCTGCTCGTCCATCAGCGCGATGACCGGATGCGGCGTCTTCACGTCGAACTCCGCCGAGTTGGCGTTCCGCAGCCGGAGCACGTGGCGGGCAAACTCGATGACCGCCACCTGCATGCCGAGACAGAGGCCGTAATAGGGAACCTTTTTCTCCCGGGCGTAGCGCGCGGCGGCGATCTTGCCCTCGATGCCGCGATCGCCGAAACCACCGGGCACCAGGATGCCGTCGAGATGCTTCAGGCGCTCGAGCCCGGCCTTGGTCTCCAGGCCCTCGGCGTCGATGCGCACGATCTTCACGCGGCAGTGGTTGGCGATGCCGGCGTGGCTGAGTGATTCGTAGACGGACTTGTAGGCGTCCTGCAGCTCAATGTATTTGCCGACCACGCCGATCTTCACCTCATGCCGGGGCGACTTGATGCGGCGGACGACCTCGGCCCAGATGTTCTTCGGGTTGGGGCGGGCCTTGAGCCCGAGCTGTTGCACCACGAGCAGGTCCAAGCCTTCCTTTTGCAGCATGAGCGGCAGCTCGTAGATGGAGGACTGGACATCCATCTCCTCGATGACGGCCTTCGTGGGCACGTTGCAGAACATGCTCAGCTTCTCCCGCATCTCGGGCGTCATGGGGTGATCGCAACGGCAGACCAGGAAGTGCGGTTGGATGCCGATCTCGCGCAGCTTCGCGACGCTCTGCTGCGTGGGCTTGGTCTTCAGCTCGCCGGCGGCCTTCAGATACGGGATCAGCGTGACGTGGATGAAGACGCAATCGCGCGGGCCGACTTCGAGCGCGAACTGCCGCATGGCCTCGAGGAACGGCAGGCCCTCGATGTCGCCGGTCGTGCCGCCGATCTCGGTGATGAGCACGTCCACGCCCTTGCCGCCGCCGTAGATGCGTTTCTTGATTTCGTTGGTGACGTGCGGGATCACCTGCACGGTCTTGCCGAGGTAGTCGCCGCGCCGCTCCTTCTGGATGACGGCCTCGTAAATCTGGCCCGAAGACAGGCTGTTGTGGCGCGAGAGCTTGCCGGATGTGAACCGCTCGTAATGCCCAAGGTCGAGGTCGGTCTCCGCGCCGTCGTCGAGCACATAGACCTCGCCGTGCTGGAACGGGCTCATCGTGCCGGGATCGACATTGAGATACGGGTCGAACTTCTGGATGCGCACCGAGAGCCCGCGCATCTCGAGCAAGGCGCCGAGCGCCCCCGCCGTGAGCCCTTTGCCCAAAGAAGAAACCACCCCGCCCGTGACGAAAATATACTTCACGCCCTATGGGTAAATCCGCCTCCGAAGCATACACAAGAAAAAGGTGGTTTTTCGGCCGTTTCCGCGGCGAAACCCCATGGAAAATAGTTTGCCGCTCCCCCGCCCCCGCCCATCCTCCCGGCGTGCAGTCCAAACCCTCCCTGCTTGCCTGGATCACCTGCGACGGCGTCCACATCGACCCGGCCTCGGGCAAGCACACCATTCTCGGCGTGTTCTCCAACATCAAGGCCCGCGCCTTCCCCGTCATGCACCCCTACATGGTCTGGTTCCTGACCCTGACCGACGTCCAGCCCGGCACGCACCAGATCAAGATGTCCATGGGCC
>DATFUQ010000313.1:0-2821 GCA_035260745.1 Lacunisphaera sp.
GTCGATGTGTAGTCGTAGAGCCGCTGCAGCATTTCCGGCGGATAGGTGTCGAAGCCGCTGGAGGCGATGCCGCCGGGCGCCACACAATTGACCCGGACGCCCGAGGCGGCCCATTCCGATGCAGCCGTTTCGCTGAGCGTCAGCATGCCGCCCCGCGCGGCTCCGGAATGGGCGAACTCTGGCCATCCGTTCCAGATGTCGGCGATGATATTGACGATGCTGCCGCCGTTGGCCTCCATCCAGCGCGCATAGACTTCGCGCATGAAGATGAAGCCGCCGGTGAGATTGTTGCGCACCACGGCCTCGAACCCCTTGGTCGAGATGCCCTTCATCGCGGTCCGGTACTGGCCGCCGGCGTTGTTCACCAGCCCGTTGATCCGGCCGAATTTCCTCAGTGCTTCATCCACCAGCTTCCGGCGATCGGCTTCGCTGGTGATGTCGCCCGCCACCACGAGGGTTTTCACCCCGGCCGGATCAATCTCCCGCGCCAGTGCCTGCAAACGGTCGGCCCGCCGCGCGGAAAGGACGATTTTCGCCCCGGCGCGGGCCAGCCGCCGCACTGTCGCTTCGCCGATTCCGGCGGAGGCGCCCGTGACGATGATGACCTGATCGACCAAGCTTGGCATTTCTCCAGCGTGTCATTTCAGGCGGGTTTAACAAGATGTTCATGCTTTTGGCTCTATTCCGCCACAAATCCTGCTAAACCCGTTCTAAGTTTATCCCGTCCGGTTCGTCATACCCTCACAACTCAGTCCATCAATTCCATGAAACCACTCCGTGTTCTGTCCTCCGTCCTCTGTCTTCTGTCCTCCGTCCTCTGTCTCCGCGCCGCGCCGGTCAACTCCACCATTTCTGCTGTCACGGTCTACACCGACCGCGCCGTCGTCACCCGCAGCGCCACGGTCGAGCTGGCCGGCGGCACCACCGAGCTGGTGTTCGCCGACCTGCCCCAGGCACTCAACGAGCGCTCGCTCCAGGTCAGCGGCCGGGGCACGGCGCAGGCGCTCATCCTCGACGTCAGCGCCAAGCAGACCTACATCAACTTCACGCCCAACGCCCGGGTGAAGGAACTCGAGGACCAGCTCAAGGGCCTGATGAAACAGGTGCGCGGACTCGATGACCGCGGCTCCGTGCTCCAGATGCAGGCGGCCATGCTCGACCGGATGGAAGCGGCGATCTTCACCCCCCCGGCGAAGGACGTGCCCCGGCCCGACCTCAACCAGTTCACGAACTCACTCACTTATCTCACCGAGCAGAAGGCCAAGCTCGTGACCGACCGCGCCTCGCTCGATGAGCAGCGCGAGGAGCTGCAGAACAAGATCACCACGGTGCAGAACCAGCTCAACGAGCTGCGCGGCGCCGGCGGCCGCGGCTACAAGACCGTGACCGTGCGCGTCTCCGCCACGCAACCCGGCAGTCTCGATGTCGCCCTCTCCTACACCGTCCCTGGCGCCAGCTGGTCGCCCAGCTACGACGCCCGCGTGCTCAGTGACGAGCGCGCCGTGGCCCTCGGTTACTTCGGCATCGTCCACCAAAACACCGGCGAGGACTGGAAGGATGTCGCGCTCACGCTCTCGACTGCCCGGCCCGGACTCGGCGGCGCCGCGCCGGTGCTGGGGGTGTGGAACCTGGATATTTATCGGCCGGAGGTCATCGCCTTGAGCAGTTTTGAGGTTCGCCAAGACAAAGCCAAGGCGATGCGGGAACGGGCAGCCCCGGCCGCAGCGGGTAATATGGCACTCGATGCGATCCAGTTCGCGGGCGGCGGCGAGCCAGAAAAGAAGGACGCCGAGATGGCCTCCGCCACCCTCGAGACCGGCACGACGAGCGCGTCGTTCAAGATCGCCACGACAGCCAGCGTGCCAAGCGACAACTCGCCACAGAAAGTGCCGATCACCTCGGCCAAGCTGAACGCCAACCTGGAATACAACACCGTGCCGAAGCGGCTCGCCACGGCCTACCTGTCCGCAAAAGTGGCCAATGCCTCCGATTTTCCGCTGCTCGCCGGGGCGATGAACGTCTTCCTCGACGGCACTTTCGTCGCCACCAGCAGCCTGCGCACGGTGATGCCCGGCGAGAAGTTCGACCTGGCGCTCGGCGCCGACGAGGGCATCAGCGTGAAATACAAGCGCGTGCAGAAGTTCACCGAGGACACCGGCCTGACCAACTCCGGCAAGCGCATCACCTATGAATACCTGCTCACCATCCAGAACAACAAGCGGACGGCCGAGCGGGTGATCGTGAGCGACCAGGTGCCGCTCTCGCGCAACGAGAAGATTGTCGTCAAGGTGCAGTCGCCCGACCCCAAGGACGTAAAGCCCACCGACGAGGGCGCGCTCAAGTGGACGCTCGAACTCAAGGCCGGCGAAAAGCGCGAGCTGACCGTGAAGTTCGCGGTCGAATACGACAATAATGTGAACGTGACCGGGCTGGAGTGATTCCAGTTTCGCCTGCGTCAAACTTTTCGAGACTTGTCATCCTGAGCAACGCGAAGGATCCATTTGCCAGAGACCAAGGCATGGATGCTTCGCTGCGCCCAGCATGACATGAATCGGTAATCACCTGGATGTCTTCTCCGCTCACCCTGCTCGTCGACAACGGTTCATTGGAGCCCGCCGCCACGCTCGCCCTGCGCGAGTTGGCGGCCAAGCTCGGCCGGCAGCTGGCGCTGCCGGTGGAGCCGGTCTCGCTGCTCCACTCCTCGGGCGTCGACGCAAAACTGCTCGGCGGCCAGTCCGCGGAGATCTTGCTTCCGGCACTGGAGAAGCGCCTAAGCGCGGGGCAAAACGAATTTGTCATACTGCCGCTGTTTTTTGGCCCG
>DATFUQ010000314.1:0-4695 GCA_035260745.1 Lacunisphaera sp.
AGCCCGCGATGCAACAGCGGAAGCAGCACAAGCGTGGGGATCTCCCGGCCATCGCGTCGTTGCGCCGCCGGCTCAGCGGCCCCCGGAGGAAACAACACCACGTGCAAGGCCACCTTGTCGTAGGCCGGATCTTCCCCGTGCCCGTGCGCCCGCCAGTCCGTGGCATGAAAATGAACCTCCACGTCACCGGTGACCGACTGGCCGGCAATGATCAGGCTTGCGCCGCGAAAATCCGGCCCGCCCAGAAGATTCCAGGTGCCGGCCGAGCGGATCTCGAGCTTGCGGCCGTCGGCCAGTACCGCCCGGCAGTGGTCGAAGTCGCCCCGCAGCCAGATTTTCTGCACCACGCGCTCGGCGATGGTGAACGGGCCGTAGAGGCCCTGCATTTCGGCAACGTGATTGCTATTGTTGGCCATGATTCGGGAAAACCCGCCGCATGGCCCCGCGACGAACTTTGCAAACGAGATGCTTGACGAAAAATCCCCCACCCGGCCAGCCGAAATCTGCAACCGGCCGGCCAGCCATCTTGTCCGCCATAGGCCGTGCGACGGTTGGTCCCCGCGGGCCGTGTCTTGGCGGCTATCTGCGCCGTTGACCTGAATGGGCAACTTAGCAATTTGGGTGGCTTGTTCGGAGGAGTGGCTGAGTGGTTAAAGGCACCTGACTTGAAATCAGACGTGGGCGCAAGTCCACCGGGGGTTCGAATCCCTCCTCCTCCGCCATTTTACCTTGGGTCTGTAAACTCCCGCGGGGTTTGAGAAGAATTCCAGCGAGTTTGAGAAAGAACGCCCCGTCATGGGGGCGGCGGATCGGCCACTGCAGAGGTGATTCCCGGTACAGGCATGGCCGATGCACGGTCCCTGCGGCGGCGGGCATACCGGGCAGCTAAGGCCGGATGGAGGCCTTTGGCGACCAGTTCCGCCTGCTCTGCATCAATGGGCGGTTGCCAGCCTTCCGGCGCCCGCTGGGCGATCACCTCGGGCGGGTGCTTTCTCACGAGCTTCCGGCCCTCGGCGTCGCGCTCAATGAAGTGCCGGATGTCGCAGAGGGCCTGGCCGACCAAGATCGACTCCCCACTATGGACCTGCAGGCCGAGCATGGCTTCGGGGCAATGACCCGAGCGCCGGATAGCTCCGGTGGACTGGTCATATATAGTGAAGGATTTCATTTCTTGATGTGGAGGGCCATCAGCGTGGTGTTGATCGCCAAGCGCGAAGAATGGCCAGTGACCAGCAGCGCGTAGGTGTGCGCTCCGGCGCCGGGCGTATATTGATGCATGCCGGCGTGCGGCCCCCGATAATCGTCATATGAGCCACTGTCGAAAAGATCGGAGCCATCGCATTGAATTTTGAAACGGGCGAGCTGGCCACCCACGCTTTGGGTTTGATGATAAAAGCCCCAAAGTAGAACAGGATTCGTCCCATCAGTGGTGATGCCCAACGATTGGATGGTCAGGAAAGTGTTGATGTTGCCTGTGCCGGCCGATTGTGAGCCGATTGTAAAGAGCGACACTGGAATAGTCACAGCATTATCGCCGATCTTTAGCGTGCTGACCTGCAGATCGCCGATCTTGGCTGTTGTGATATTAGCATCCGCGACCTTCGCCGTCGTAATATTCGCATCAATGATTTTGGCGGTCCCTATGGTGGCGTCGGCGATCTTCGCGCCGGTGACGATGAGGTTGGCGATGTTGGCCACATTGGCGATGACCTCGTTGGCACCGATGGCGGCCGCCACGATAGCCGCCGCCGCGATCTTGCCCGCGGTGATGGCGTTGGCCGCAAGCTCGTTGGCTGTCACCGCGCCCGCCGCCAGCTTGGAGGTGATGACCTCGCCGGCACCGATTTTGGCAGCCGTGACCGCATTGGCCGCAAGCTCGTTGGCTGTGATGGCCAACGCAGCGATTTTGGCGGCCGTGATGGCGTTGGCCGCGAGCTTCGCGGTCGAGATCGACCCATCCGTGATCTGCGTCTGCGTGATCTGCCCGGTCAGTTTCGCGGCCGCCAGATCTGCCACCTGGGCGTCAGTGAGCTGCCCCGTGATTTTGGTCGCAGCCAAGTCGGCGATCTGTGCGTTGGTCAGCTGCCCCGTGATCTTAATCGCAGCCAAGTCGGCGATCTGCGCGTTGGTCAGCTGACCGGTGATATCGACCGCCGGCACTGCCGATGTCCACGCCCCGGCCGTGCCGTTGAAGCGATAGAGCTTCTTATCCGTGGTGAGGAATACTAAACGGCCATCATAGTTGCCTGTCGTCGGGAGCGTGTTAACGATGCCCACCATCTCGAGGCCCGCGACGATATCCGAGAGATCGATGCCGGCGCGCGTCGTGCCACTATAAGAGCCAGCCGAGGTCCGGCGTCCGTTCACCCCCTGGACTTCGATCCAGAGATAATCGGTGGTGCTCGCCGCCAGCCCGGTGCGGAAGAAGGCCGTCGTGCCGGGCGAGAACACATAGGACGGTTGCGCCGGCTTCACATTGACCGCGGCCTCGTAGATGAACACTCGCATCAGCGGCACATTGATCGGGTTGGTCCACGTGAATACCAGGAGGCCGAGGCCCGGAGTGACCGTGACGCCCGAGACCGGGTTTGGCGCCACGCCCTCGTCGGGTCCCGTGCCGTCCAGCGCCCCGCCAAACAGTGGCGAGGTCGCGGGCAGCAAATTAACCGACAGCTCGGGCACCGGCAGGCTGTCGTCGACCGCGTCCTGCGTGAAGCTGACGAGCCGAAAGTAGGCAACGCCGCCAAGCATTGCCGAGAGCAGCGAATGCCGCCATGCCACGATATTCGCGCGCGGCACGATCCACACCTTCGTCGTTGCGGACGCCCACGCTTGTGCGGTGGTCCCGAGCCGGCCGCGCAGGATGGTGTAGTTGAACGTCGCGCCGGCCACGGCCACACGGTCAATGATGGAGACGAATTCCATGATGGGCGTGCCCGACCCATCCAGAGCGATGCGGCCGTTACCGTCCAGCGTCGCGAGCAGCGCGAGCAGGATGTTGTCGCCCGCCTCGGTGGCATTGCCACCAGGAGTATTCGCCGCGAGCCCTGCATCGGCCGCGCTCAGGCCGTCCGTCTCGTTGAACTGAGCCGCGCCGTCGCCAGCCAGGATGTCCGCAACCAGTGTGGCCCGCACCGCGAAACCGTTCTGCTGCCCGAGGTCGGCGTAGGCCCCTGCGTGCGTCTGGCCGAAGTAAGCCTCGAAGCCCACGATCTTCGCCGCCGGCCTGGTCGCGAGTAACGCGACCGAGGGCGGCCAGCCAAACGCATTCGGCGGCAGCGGCACGCCGAGAAAGTTGACGAGTGGCGGCGAAACTCCGGCTGCGGGTGCGGGTGGCGTCCACACTGGCGTGTAGGTATTGGCGGGCACCAGGTTGTCGGTCACGACCGTGAGCATGGCCTCGTCCGTGCGGTCCTGCGTCAGCTTTTCGAGCCGGACGAGCTGTGAGAGTCCGGCGCCGCCCGGCTCAGGGTTCGTGTTGATCCTGATTTTGTCGCCGACACTCAATCCAATGACGAAAGGCTGGCGCACCCTGATCGTTGCGCGGGTCGGCGCCGTGCCGATGCGCCGGTTATATTCCACGGCGTGACGATGGGCCTGCGCGATGCGCGTTACGACATGCCTGCGCTCAAGGTGCAGTTGCTCGTCGACCTGCCTGATCTGCGCCGCACGGGCATTCGGCACGATGTGGCTATCGTCCTGGTATTCATAGTCGCGATTGTTGAAGGAGAGCAGAATCTCGGTTGGCACGTCATTCCAGTCGCCGAGCGGGATGTTGGGCTTCTTTGTCCAGTGATGCGCGTCGAGGACCAGCAAGCCACCGGGATCGACGCCCCATTCGTAGATGTTGCATGCGAGCTTGCCGGCATTAGTCCAGCGGCAGAACCCATTGAAGGGATCGAGCAGGTTGCGCGCGATGTCGCGCAGCGCGCTCTGTTCGGCCACGAGCGGCGAGCAAAACGTATAATCCTTGTGCGCCTGGTCCTGCGCACACCAATGCGCGGCCACCAACCAGCTCGCCGCGTCGAACTCCGAGATGTCGAGCGAGCCGCCCCGCTCGTCGAGCAATATTTCCGCCCAGGCGGCGATGGGGTTGATCTGCTCGTCATCCACGACGTTGTCGATGGCCGCGACGATGGCGGTCGGCACCCTTGGCTTGCGGCCGCCGATGATCTGCAGATTCGGCGCCGTGCCCGAGTCCTGCCCGAAGAAGATGTTCTTCGCGGCCAACATGACGGTCCCGCGATAAGGCGGATGGCCGGCCAACGCAGCGTCAGCCGGCTGCGTTTCGGTGCCACGGTAGAGCTTCAAATAGCCGCCGGGCGCGAGCAGCGTCGGATCGAGGATGGAGCCGGTGAGGTCCGTCACGTCGGTCGTGATCGTGAGGTTCCCCTGGAAGATGTAATTGCCGTTAAGGATGACGGCCTTGAGCCAGTCGAGCGGACCCCAGCAGATCGCCCCGGCGAGGGTGCCGTAGTAATTTTTGCTTTGAGCGGCCGCGCCGCCTTTGCCACCGGATGACATAGGTCAGGCTTTTTTTCCGGCGCCCTTCACCTGCTGGGTCAGCTCGTTGAGAGCGGGTGTGTTCCAGCGCACGGCGATGAGCCGCGTGCCGGCGAGATAAGGCAGCGGGACGGCTTGCTGGTTGCTGGCGACGTTCTCCTTCTGGAATGGGAGGAGCGCCTGCTTGATGGG
>DATFUQ010000315.1:0-6150 GCA_035260745.1 Lacunisphaera sp.
AGGGACCATAACCCAACACTGGTGAAAAGTGTGCGCACCTTGTGAATAATATGAAACAGAGCCCCAAGGAGATGCAGCAAATTTCTGCCGCACCTGCATTTAGGTGAGGTGTTCTCCCCGGGTCGCCGTCTGTTTGTCCCGAAATCAGGTCGTTTTCAATTTCGGCTATGGCGGGCATTTCTGCCAGAAAGTTGCCGATGAACTCTATCAAAAGCTCCCTCTCCGGACTCACCTCGAGTCTTTTTCTAACTGCTGGCCTCACGCGTCTCGCGGAGAAAACTGACCCCATGCTGAACCAGGCAAAAAACGCAGTCAGCACGGTGCATTCGGCTGAATCATGCGAAACCTGCGCACTGCCCTGTTATTTTACGCCGCAGACCGGTCAGTAATTCTGCGGGCCGGTAGAGTTCCGGCCATTGTCCCATGCTTAATCTCGCCGCTTTCCGCTATCGGAACGTGCTGGCTTCTGCGGGCGGCCCGATTGAGCGGCTGGAGATGTCGGATGCCCTGGTGCTCAGTGAGCGAGCCTTTTTGGCCAATGCCTACCTCAAAAAGGATCTGGCGGCGAATCGAGGAGGCCGCACCGTCTTCAGCCAGGCCAATGGCAGCGGCACTGCGGCCTCGCCGATGGTCGCGAGGTTCATGGCCATCTCGGAGGCACTGGAGCGCTGGGCCCACTGGCAGTTGTATGCAGGCAGCGAACGCCACAAATACGGATTCGACGTCGATCCGTCGAGCAACGGCATGGCGGCCTTCCCCGGGCTGCTGCGCCGGCAGGCGCGGTCCTGCGCCCTGCTGGAGGCCGCCGAGCGTTTCAATCTGCTGAACTGGTGGGAGGGCCGGCTGCCCGCCTTGGAGTCGGAGACGCGCTGGCCCGGCGTGAGTGCCGCGACCATCTGCTCGGAGGCACCGGGGATCACCGTGATTCTGTTCAAACTGACCGAGGCGGGATTTGTCGCTTATGGTCACGCGGCGGCGATGGATTTCGACTCGGCGTGCCGCAAAGCCGCGGTCGAGATGGAACGGCATGCCCAGGTGGTGTCGCGCTTCGCCCTGGCGCACGCCGGCAAGATCCGGGATCAATTGCCGCTGGACGCTCACCCGATAGAGCGCCGGAGCCTGTTCTTCGCGCGAGAGGAGGGACATGAGCTGTTCTTGGAACGTTTGCGTTCCCGGCCCACGAAGGCCCTGGCGGAACCCAAGCTTGTTTTCGATGGCCCGGTGCCCGGGCCTTGGGGGCGTTATGCCGATGTCTGGCGAGTGGTATATGCGCCGCCGAGCAACCGGTTCCTCAGCATGGATGAGAATTATTTCATGTGGTGAGGTCGGTCAGAAAAACCTGAAAAACAAAGGGCGCGTTCGGGAAAACCCAATCAAGGACTGGCCTGCCAGCCATAGCCCCTAAAGCGGAGGCTGGTGCGGCTAGCCGGAATCGAACCGACGACACCTGCTTGGAAGGCAGAGGTTTTACCATTAAACTATAGCCGCCCTTTCGCTCGGGGCAGAGTGCATCCAGCCTTAGGGCATTCAAGCTTTTGTTCGCCCCGGCCGGCCCGCCGGAGGGCGTGTTAAAAGGGATTGCCGCCGTTGCGGGAATGCACATATTCCGCTCTCACTATGGCGACTACAGCGGCAGCGAAACCCCAGTCCAGTGTCAAGGCGGCCCAAGCGTTGGCCAAACAAAAGTCACTCGAGAAGAGAGCCAAGACTTACAAACTCGACCTCAGCGAACTCTCCATTTTCACCGGCCAGCTCGCGTCCCTGCTCCAAGCCGGTCTGCCGCTCGTATCCTGCCTCGAGGCCTTGCAGGACCAGACGGAAGACCAGGTATTCCGGATAGTGATCCGCGATGTGCGCAACGACATCTCCACCGGCACCTCGTTCTCGACCGCCGTTAAAAAATTTCCCAAGGCATTCCCGAATCTCTTCATCTCGATGGTCGAGGCCGGTGAAGCCTCGGGCGGCCTGGCCGAGATTCTGGGCAAGGTGGCTGGCTACTTCGAATCCACGGTCAAGCTGACCAAGAAGGTGAAGTCCGCCATGACCTACCCGGTCGCAGTCATCGGCCTGGCGATCGCGCTGGTCAATGTGCTGCTGATCTTTGTCATTCCCGTGTTTGCCGCCATGTTCGCTGATTTCGGCGCCAAGCTCCCCAAGCCCACGCAGATGCTCATCGACCTGAGCAATTTCATGAAGGCTTACTGGTGGGCGATCGGCGGTGGGGCGTATGGCATTTATTTTGTGGTCAGCAAATACATCGCGACCCCCAACGGTCGCCGGCAAAAGGACCAGTTCCTCGTCAAGGCGCCCATCTTCGGCAACCTCGTGCACAAAATCGCGCTTTCCCGTTTTTGCCGCACCTACGCCACGCTCATGCGCTCCGGCGTGCCCATCCTGCGCACGCTGGAAATTGTCGCCTCGGCCAGCGGCAAGGTGCAGGTCGAGGATGCCTGCGCCGACATCGCAAAGCACGTCAGCCAGGGCGGACAGGTATCCGACATCATGGCGGTCAATCCCTTCTTTCCGCCGATGATGAAACACATGGTCAAGGCCGGTGAAACCACCGGCAACGTGGACGGCATGATGAACAAGATCGCCGACTTCTACGACGTGGAGTGCGACGCCACCGTGAGCGCGCTCACCTCGCTGATCGAACCGCTGCTTATCGTGTTCCTCGGCGTGGTGGTCGGTGGCATCGTCATGGCCATGTTCCTGCCGATCTTCCAGCTCGGTGCGGTGGCCGGCGGCCTGCAATAACCCCGCTCCGGTTCGCTTAATGCCACTTGCGCGCCGGCAGTCGCGCGGGCAAGTTGCCCGCCTCCTTTTCCATGCCCTCCATCCTCATCGTCGACGACCTCATCTCCATCCACGAGATGCTGGAAGCTGTCATCCATCCAACCGGCTACAAGACCGCGTTTGCCACCGATGGCGAGAAGGGGCTGGCTCGCTACAAGGCGGAGAAATACGACCTGGTGCTGGCGGACATCGACATGAAGCCGATGGACGGCATCACTCTGCTCAAGCAGCTCAAGCTCTACGATCCGGGCGTCGTCGTCATCATCATGACGGCTTACGCCAGCACGGAGAGCGCCATCCAGGCGCTCAAATTCGGCGCGTTCGACTACCTCCAAAAACCCTTCAAGGTCGATGAACTCATGCAGGCAATCAAGCGCGGCATGGAGTTCAGGCGCACGGTGACGGAGCGGGAGAATCTGGGCGCCGCTCCCGCGGCCATGGCCGGGGATTTTGAGGCCCGTCTCGTGGGGGAGAGCCCCAAGACCAAGCGGCTCATCGTCCAGCTCAAGAAGCTCGCCGCCGCCCACACGCCGATTCTTATTTCCGGGGAACTGGGCAGCGGCCACGAAATTGCCGCCGAATTGCTCCACGCCGCCGGCACGCCCGCCGACAGCCCCCTCGTGCGCATCGACTGCCGGCTGAGCTCGATGGAGAGTCTCCGCTCGGGTCTGCTCGGCCAAAATGGTTCGGGTGGCACCTGGGTGCGGGAGGCGAAGGGCGGTACGCTCTTCCTGCTCCACTTGCAAAGCCTGCAAAAGGAGGCGCAGGCCGAGTTGGTTTCCGTTCTCCGCAACAATGCCCATAACTTCCGCCTCATCTGCGCCACGGAGGAGGATCTCGAGAAACTCTCCGAGGAAGGCCAGTTCAACGAGGAGCTCTTTTATCGCGTCGCGGCCCTGCCGGTGCAGATGCCACCCTTGCGCGAGCGGCTCGAGGACATCCCGCTTTTGCTGAAGGACGTTGCCGCCAAGACCTCGAATCCGCAATTCGACGCCAAGCAGGTTGAGTTCACGGACGACGCCTTGGCCACGCTCCGCGCCTATCGCTGGCCGGGGAACCTCGCCGAATTCAAGCAGGTCGTCTCGCAGGTCGTCACCACCACGGAGACCCGTGTCGTCACCTCGGCCCAGCTGCCGTTGCGCATCCATGAGCTCAAGGACTGGCCGACCCTCGCGGAATATCTCAGCGGGCAGGAAAAACAGTATATCGCCCGGGTGCTCTACGCCTGCCAGGGCGACAAGGCCCGCGCCGCCGCCGCCCTCGGGATCGACGTCAGCCGTCTCAAATAGGGTGGAGCGCGTTGCCCTGTCGGTTGCGCGCTCGTGCGCAACGTGGCGTGCAAGCACGCCGCCTACAATTTAGGTGAAACCCACAGCACGGGGTTGCGGATCGGAAAGTTGCGGCGGATCTCCTCCACCTGCGGATCGGGCTCGAGCCGCTGCCATAATTCCAGCCAGTCGCTTCGCCCGGCCGCGAGCGCGCCAAACAGCAGCGCCGGCTGCCGCACCGGCCAGTTGTCCCAATACATCACATCGGACTTCACCCATTCGTTTGTCACCACCGGATTGGTTTTCCCCGGCAGGGTCCGGTGGACGGATTTCAACCAGGCGCCCTTGTCGGCGATGAACGGGGCGAGCCATTCCACGCCTTTCACCAGGCTGCGTCCGTCCGGCAGCGTGTAGCGCATGAGATCCTCGTCCTTGGTCGAGAGCACCGCAGCCAGCGCCGTCATCACGTCGAGATTGAAGATCGAATATCCATAGGGTTTGGTGCGGCGCAGTTCGTCCGGGAAACTGCCGTCCGGCGCCATCTGGTTCGGGAGCAATACGTCCTTCAGCTGGCGCCGGCTCTCCGCGAGCGTGGCCAGGTCGCCGGTGAGGTGGGCAAAGCAGGCGATTTGCAGCCAGGCGCAGGTGCCGTGGTTGTTCTTCGCCTTGCTCTCCTCGATGCCATAGGGGTGGGTGCGAATCCACGTGAGATAGTCGTGGAACCAGCCCGTGAGGGCGGTCTCCTCGCTTGCGGTAAGCGCCTTCGAGCCGCGCAACGCCTCGACGCCGAGCGCCACCTCGGCGAGATGCAGCGTATCAATCACCCCGATGCTCCGGCCGGTGTTGAGGCCCCGGATCGCCTGCGAGTAGAGCAGGGTGGGGTTCATCCGGGTCGCGGGGTCGACGAACCAGACATGCGCTTGCCGCACCGCGGCCCGGGCGAACCGCTCATCGCCGCTCACCCGGTAGGCGGCGGCCAGCGCGCCGAAATCACGCACAAAGCCGAGCAACAACTGGCGGTGCGCGACGAAATTGTCCGGGTTGGTCATCCCATCGCGCTCGATGTAGGGCGCACCCGGGTGGTCCGGATCCGGCCACCAGTAGTCGCCCTCGGAGGAGAAGTCATGCGACCCGCCCGCGCTGCGGGGGTTTCGGACGGTGGTGATGCTGCGCGGCTCGGTGGCCAGGGCCGTCTCGGCGATGTGCACGATGCGGGGGCGCTCAAAAGCCTGCAGATCAAAATTGAAGGGGAGGGGCATGGGGGTTGTCCGGAAAAAGCATGATTTGTGGTGCCCGGACCACAAGGCGTGAGACGCTTGCATCGTTGAGCAAATTTGTCGGCATCTCGCCCTCCATCGGACCAAACGATCCGTGGCATACAAATCGCTTTCCCTCTTGCCCCACCATGGGGGCGACGCAAACCTCGCGGGCGCTCACGCCCATGCCAAAACGCACTGACATCGAGTCCATCCTGATCATTGGCGCCGGCCCCATTATCATCGGCCAAGCCTGTGAATTTGACTATTCCGGCACCCAGGCCTGCAAGGCGCTGCGGGAGGAGGGCTACCGCGTCATCCTGGTGAACTCGAATCCGGCGACCATCATGACGGACCCGGAATTTGCCGACGTCACCTATATCGAGCCGCTCACGATGGAGATCCTCGAAAAAATCATCGCCAAGGAGCGGCCCTCGGCGCTGCTGCCCACCCTGGGCGGCCAGACGGCGCTCAATCTCTCGATGGAGCTGCACAAGGCCGGCATCCTCGACCGCTACAAGGTCGAGATGATCGGCGCCCGGCCCGATGCCATCAGCAAGGGCGAGGATCGTGAGCTCTTCAAGCAGTGCATGCTCAAGATCGGTCTCGACGTCGCCAAGTCGATGACCGTCCACACGCTCGAGGACGCCCGCCGGGCCGCCGACTACATCGGCACCATGCCGCTGATCATCCGGCCCAGCTTCACGCTCGGCGGCTCCGGCGGCGGCATCGCCTACAATCGCGAGGAGTTCGAGCAGATCGTCAACAACGGCTTGGAAATCTCCCCGGTGCACGAGGTCCTGGTCGAGGAGTGCCTGCTCGGCTGGAAG
>DATFUQ010000316.1:0-7350 GCA_035260745.1 Lacunisphaera sp.
GTACGGCCTGCGGGCTCTGCGGACAGCCGGCCACATCAAGCCGGCGATGGACTACATCGGCCTGGGATTGCTCAGTCTCGGCGCGGCCATCCTCGCCGCCCACAATTCCTATTCGCTGATCGCCGAGCCGCAGGCCTTGGAATGGGACCTGGTGCGCAGCGTGGTGACGCGGGCCGATTTCAGCAAGGCCACCAAGGTTTACCTCATCACCCCCACCATTGGGGACCGGACCACCGACCGGGTTTTTGGCGACGAGTTCGGCTCGCTTTCATCCGATGCGCCGGAAGTTGCGACCGAGATTTTCAAGGCGGCGCTGCACGAGCGCTTCCCCGGCAACCTGCCCAAGGGCGGCAGCTTCACCGTGGCCGTCGGACAGCAGGTGCCGGCGGACAAGGCTTACGACATTGTGATCGACCTGCGAAAGCTGAAGCAACACCGGCTGCCCTGAGGGCAGGCCGGGTCACGTCCAGCGCAGGTCGGCTTTTGAGATGGGCAGTTGCCGGATGCGCGCGCCGGTCGCGGCGAAAATGGCGTTGCAGACGGCCGGCGGGGTGGGTGGCAGGCCCGGTTCACCGAGGCCGGTCGGCGGATTTTTGCTCTCGATGAAGGCGACCTCGACCTGCGGGGCCTCGTTGATGCGCAACAGCGGGTAATCGTTGAAATTCTCCTGCACCACGCGGCCGCGGTCGATGGTGATTTCCTGCAGCCACGCGGCGCTGCAGCCGTCCACGATGGCGCCCTGGATCTGGCTCTCCGCCCCGCTGCGGTTGATGACCGGGCCGACGTCCACCGCGCACCAGACCTGGTGGATCTTCAGTGTGCCGTCCTTGGCCACACTGACCTCGGCGACCTGGGCGACGTAGCCGCTGTGGCTGAAATGAAAGGCGACGCCCTGGCCGCGGCCCTTGGGCAGTTTCTTGCCCCAGCCGGAAATCTCACCGACCTTGCGCAGCACGCCCTTCATGCGGCCGGTCTCGTAGGTGGGGTCGCGGCCGCCGCTGGCGGCCAGCGCGCGGTCGTCGCCGAGCAGCTCCAACCGGAATTCCAGCGGGTCGCGGCCGGCGGCGTGGGCCAGCTCGTCGATGAAGCTTTGCATGACAAATGCCACTCCGTTGCTGCCCGGGGCGCGCAGTGGCCCGGTGGGCACGATGGTAGAGATGATGGACTGTTCCAGACGGTAGTTTGGCAGGAAGCGCGCGGGCAGTTCGTCCCCGCTGAGGCCCGCGGAGGAGGCGACATTCGCCGTGCTGCGGAGACCGATGGTGACGAAATGATTTTTCCACGCGGAGAGCTTGCCTTGGGCATCGACCGCGCCTTTGAGAAAATGCCAGCCGATGGGCCGGTAGTAGTCGTGCCGCATGTCGTCCTCGCGTGACCAGGTGAGCTTGATGGGCACGCCGGCCTGCTTGGCGATCGCCACGGCCTCGACGGCGAAGTCGTTGTTAAGCCGGCGGCCGAAGCCGCCGCCGCTGCGGGTGATGTGGATCTTGACCCGGTCCTTCGACAAGCCCGCGGCCCCGGCGATCTGGTCCAGCGAGCCGCCGGGATTCTGGGTGGGCGACCAGACTTCCAGCGTGTCGCCCTTGAACCACGCGGCGCAGTTCTGCGGCTCGAGCGTGGCGTGGGAAATGAATGGATAGGAATAAGCACCCTCGACGACGGCCTTGGCCGCGGTGAAGGCGGCGTCCACGTCGCCGTCATTGCGCACCACGGTGCCGGGTTGCGCGCCTTTGGTGGCAGCCGAGGCGGCGTAGACGACGGAGCTTTCCACCGCCGGGTCGCCCTCGTCCCACTCGACCTGCAACTGGCGGCGGGCGCTGAACGCGGCCCAGGTGGAGTTGGCCACAATCGCCACGCCGGTCTGCAGGCCGGGCCCGGCCGGCACGATGAAGGCGTCGCGCACGCCGGGCAGGGCCTTGACGCGGTCGAGGTTGGCGCGGACGAGCTTGCCGCCGAAGACGGGGCTGCGCTCGTAGACCGCGTAGCCCATGCCGGGCAGCTTGGTGTCGATGCCGAACAGCGGCTGGCCGCTGACGATCGAGGGATTGTCCACGCCGCCGATGCGCGAGCCGATGATCTTGAATTCGCTCGGATCCTTCAGCTTGACCGCGCTGCCGTCGGGCACGGGCAGCAGCGCGGCCTTGAGGGCGAGCTCGCCATAAGTGAGGGCCCGGCCGGTCGGCCGGTGGAGCACCGCGCCGTTCTCAGTGTAGAGTTCATCGACCGGCACGCCCCATTGCTGGGCCGCCGCCGCGACCAGCATGGCGCGGGCGACCGCGCCGGCCCGGCGCATGGGCTCGTAGCTGGACGGAATCGTGCGGCTGCCGCCGGCGGTCTGGCCGCCGTAAATCGGATCAAAGTCGGCCTGCTCGATGATGACCTTGTTCAGTTCCACGTCCATCTCGTCCGCGATGATCATGGGCAGGGCGGTCTTCACGCCCTGGCCGGAGTCGGGCGTTTTGGCCATGATCTTGACGGTGCCGTCAGGATAGATGCGGATGAAGGCATTGGGGGTGAAGACGCGGGCGGTGTTGTCGATCGCAGTGGCCTGTGCGAGAGCCTCGACGGGTTTCAGGTAGAAACTCAGGGCAAGGCCGCCGCCGGCCAGGGCGCTGACCTTGATGAAACCGCGGCGGTCGAGTGAAACGGGGGCTTTCATTTGGCGGCTGACTTGATGGCGGCGCGGATGCGCAGGTAGGTGCCGCAGCGGCAGAGATTGCCCGCCAAGGCGCCGTCGATGTCGTCGTCGGTCGGGTGCGGGTTGCGCTTGAGCAGCGCGGCCGCGGTCATGATCTGGCCGGCCTGGCAATAGCCGCATTGCGGCACGTCGTGCTCGACCCAGGCCTTTTGCAGCGGATGCGAGCCGTTGGGCGACAGGCCCTCGATGGTGGTGATGTTCGTGCCCGCGACCGTGGAGACCGGGGCCTGGCAGGAGCGGACGGGCACGCCGTCAATGTGCACCGTGCAGGCGCCGCACAGGCCGAGCCCGCAGCCATATTTGGTGCCAACCAGATCCAGATGGTCACGCAACACCCACAACAGGGGCGTATCCGCGGCCGCTTCCACCGGGCGGGACTGCCCATTTATCTTCAGGGTATAAGCCGGCATGGGGTTAGTCCCAGTTTGCAAGCCTCCCCGCCCGGGTCAACCCGGCCTTTGCGAAAATTACGCGACGGAGAATTCCGCTTACTTGGCGGCGCTGCGCTTGACGACCCAGTCGACGATCGCCGCGTCGTTGTTCTCATTCCGCCACACGAGGCTGAGAAACTCTGCCGGGTAAATGTCGTGCTCCTGGAAGAAGCGCCGGTCGCCGCCGCAGCAATACATCAGCGAGTCGGGCAGTTCGCCGCGAAGCTTGGCCCTGGCCTTCGGGATGAGGCGCGGCAGCCACTCAATGCTTTTGATGGCATCGGTTTTGGCGGGCATCTTTGCCACGTCGAGCACAGTGGCGGAGGCCTTGCCGTTCTGGGCGTTCAGAAAATAATCCCGGCGGACCGTCTCGATGGCGAGGGCCTTGTCCCAACCGGGCCCGCTGCCGCCGGTGTCGTCCTCGGCGTAATCGTAGAGGTTCTGCGCGGTGAGGCCGTTGGCGGCGAGGAAGGCCGTCTCAGTGGCGTTGAAGTAGGTGCCGGCGTCGCGCTGCCCGGCGGCATAGAGTTTGCAGGCCTTGTCGTGGAGGGCGTGCAGCCGGTCGGCGAAGTTGTAGTGTTTCATGCGTGCCGACAGGAAAACCGGCCAGGCGGGAATTGCAAACGGGTGCGCCGCGCCTACGTTTCGGCGGGGAAGATGAACTCCTGCCGGAGCGCACTCACGGCGGCCATGGAGAAGCTTGAGGCTACCCAGTATTGACGAGCAGTGGGTTGGGGTTCAGTTGCGCCCGACAATCGTGAATCCCATGATGGGGTCACCGGGGGCCTGCCGGATCACGTTGAACAACTCAATGATCGTCCGATTGCGAAGGATCTCGGCTTCAAAGGTCGCATACTGCGCAGGCGAAAGGGCAGTCCGGGCCTGGGCCAGCAAGCGTTCCGAATCGACGGACTCGCGCGCTGGTTGCCGGGCCAGGATCGGCCCATTCAGGTCAGGCCTTGGGGATGTAGCCTGAGCGCCATTGCGATAAGCTTCACTGGCATCGGCTAATATCTGCGTAAGCTGATTTGCCTGGGTCGCACTGATCGGATCGCCAGAGAATACCAGCGAGGCCGCTAAACCGCCGACAAATTCGCGCGTAGGCATCGTGCGCTCAAACTCGACCAGTTGTTGATACCCGGCTTCGCCGAGCAACTCGCGTTTCGCCGCACGCATCGCTTCCTCCGATTGGTTGCGCAACGTTTGCACCGCGGGATCGGTTTCCGCCAATCCGCGTGCTCGCATTGTTGATTTTAGATCCATCGCGTTCTCAGCCTCAGTCACCAGAATGTCTTTGAATCGTTCGATCTGAGTCTGTGAGAGACCTGCTTCCATCAGAAAGGGCCCATATGTCACGCCAAAATCTCTGCGCCGCGACGCTAGATACCGCGCCTGCAATTCGGGATTTTTCTCCAAAACAACATCTCTCCACGGTGTTCGCGCGATGACCTCGGCCGCAGCCGCAGTCTTAGGATCAATGATGACAACCTTGGGACTTCCGCGCGGATCGGCCTTTGGAGTGGCGTGTTTGCCGTCCAGTATTTTCTGCAGTCTGCCCTGTTCCGCCTCAGCCGCGACAATTCGCTCACTGTTAAGCGCCAATTGATGGGTGAGGTCCGTCCGCTGCGATGCTAGTTTGGCAAGCAGGGCTTCGGCCGCTTGGGCCGAACGTGCTTCATTCCATGCCGTTGCTGCGAATGCCAGGCAAGTCACTCCCGCCCCAATCAGGATTGGAATTCGGTGTTTCATCGCGTCAAAATCCCGGCGGAACCCCGGCGGTGGCCTTGGCATCCTTGATGGCCGCGTTCGTTGCCTGTCTCATTGCTTGCTCGAAAAGGTATTTCTCTCGCAGCGCGACCAGAGCCGCCAATTGCGGCTCTGGCAATACTCCTCTGGCCTCGGTGAGGGCTTTTTCCCAATCCAGTGTTGCGAGGTTGACGCGCCCGCCGTTGCGGAAATCGGGACTGTTTTGAGCGACAATGTCCGTCAAGCGATTGGCCTGCTCGGTGCTAAGCGGAGCGTTGGAAAAATAATCACTCCGGGCGATCTGCTCCGCCACCTGCCGCGTCCCGCCCCGTAGAACACGCGTATAGTCTTCATATTGCGCGTAGCCCGCTGGACCGAGCAGTCCTAGCAACTGTTCCTCAATTTGTTGGCGCGTCATGTCACCGACATTGATCTCGGCGAATGGCGCTTGGGTCGCAGAGTCCCAGCGAATTCCGGCCTCAAGTTGCAAGGCTAAACCGCGAAACTGTTCAATTTGCGCGGGCGTCAGATGCAGTCGTTGGAATAGTTCGCGGTATCTAACTGTCACCATGGTGCCAGCATAGCTTGTGATCAGTGCCGAGGTTTCGGGATGAGCCTTTAGGAAATTCTTTCCCATTCTGATTGGATCCGGTTTGTTCGGCTTCGCCTCGACCTCCGCAGCCAGACGTGCTTCTTCGGCTGCTCTTTGCAAATCGGCCAGGTTTCTTTCCGCCTCTGCCGCGCGTTGCCGGGTGCGATTTAACTGTTCTGCCAGGCCGGCAAGGTCCCGCTGCGAGGTGACCACCGACGATTTAGCCGAGTGCTCCCGGCGCACTTCCTTAACGGTGATTCCGATTGCGAGCACGAGGACGAGCCCGGCCGCGGCGACAGTTTTGGATGTGCTCATAAGCTGGATAAGGTTGAGAGCGGGGCTGGCGGCGGTGGTGGCCGATTTGAGCGCGGCGCTGGTGACTGTCCCGGCTATGCCGGTCGGCGCGGCCGTGGCGGCCTGGCTGGCCAGCATCATGCCCAACGCCGCGCAGGTTGACGTGGCACCGCGGCGTGCCAGCAAGGTCCGCAGCTTATCGAGCGCCCGATCGACGCGCATACGGGCGGCGTCTTCCGTGGCATTGAGCGCGAGACCGATTTCGGAAAACGACCGCCGGGCGAAAAAGCGCAGCAAGACGGCCTCGCGGTCATTCTGGCCGAGTTGGTCCATCACCTCATCCAGCAGAGGTCGCAGCTGGTCCCAAGCGGGCGGGGGCGAAGCGGAATCGAGTTCATGCATAGCGTGAGCCTCCTGTTCTCGAGCCCGGCGGCGGTGCTCGCTGCGGATGTAATCAACGGCCACATTCCGTGTTGTGGCGTAAAGCCAGCCGGGCAGAACACGGCAATGCACGAGCGACGGTGCCTGGCGGGCCAGCGCGGTGAAGACCAACTGGGTCACATCGGCGGCCGCATGGGCATCGCCCGCGAGGTGGCGGAGAGCCGCGGAGTAAACGAGCGGCACGTGCCGTTGCACCAGTTCGGAAAAAGCGCCCTCGGATTGTTCCTCGGCGTAGCGGCGGATCAGTTCAGCGTCTTCGAACATGGCGTTTCAGACTATGGTCGGCGCCAGGACAAAAACCGAACAAAGAAAAAGCGGTCAAACTGTCACGGCACTGTGAAATCGATCAGGCGCTTCTGCCGGTCCACCTTGTCCACCACGACCTGCACCTTGTGACCGAGCTCGAACTTGCGCTTGGTCTTGCGGCCGATGAAGGCCGTGCCGGAGGCGTTAAGCACATAGAAGTCGTCCTTGAGCGAGGAGACCGGCACCATGCCGAACGCGCCCGCCTCGGCGACCTCGATGAAGAAGCCGTGGTTGCGCACGTCGGTGATGATGGCGGTGAAGACGGCTTTCTTTTTTTTCTCCGTCTCCCGTTCGAAGTATTCCATGAGCTTGACCTTCACGGAATCGCGCTCGGCCTCCGTACTGTTGATCTCGGTCAGGCTCAGGTGCTCGGCCAGGTTGTCGATCTGCGCGATGCGGTAGCTGATCTGGCTGCCGGAGCCGCCCTGGTGCTTCGCGAGGTAGGCATCGAAGACCCGGTGCACCACGAGATCGGCATAGCGGCGGATGGGTGAAGTGAAATGGGTGTAGTCGGTCTTGTTCAGGCCATAATGCCCGTCGGGCGTGGCGCGGTAGCAGGCCTTCCGCATGCTGCGGAGCAATTGCGTGCGGAGAATGTAGCCCTGCGGGTGGTCCTTGAGGACACCCAGCAGCTTGACCACCTCGGCGCGGTTCATGAGGTCGCCGACCTTGATGTTGAACGTGGCGAGGAACTGGCGGAAGTCGGCCAGCTTCGTCTCGTCGGGATCGTCGTGCACGCGATAAAGCGACGGCAGTTGGTGGCTGCGGGTGAGGCGGGCGACGGCCTCGTTGGCCATCAGCATGTATTCCTCGATGAGCTGGTGGCTCTCGTCGTTGTGGAT